>NZ_JBHVGZ010000007.1:0-280828 GCF_042800355.1 Streptomyces sp. NPDC057623 | reverse complement strand
AACCAGCGAGACCGACCTACCCACCGAACTCACCGCATAGCCTCAAAACGAGATCACCGAGTGGCCGTCAATACACCACTCCCGCGGACGTGACCCGGCGTGATGTCATCCGTAAGGAGGAGATACCGGCCGGCTGAGTCCACTCTGTGTGGGACGCCGAAATGCTTCCTCCCGGGGATGACTCGGCTCGAAGTGGTTGATGGGGTAGGGGGTGTGCAACCCCGTATTCCCCGGCAGTCCGCCCAGGAGCAGGACTGCCGGCCCCCGGCCGTCGGCGTGGACGATGCCAGGCTCAGCGACGAGCTGGCAGCGGTGGTCTCGGGTGCCCGCCGCCGGGCGGTCAGGGACGGGGACCGGCAGATCGACACGGCCCATCTGCTGCACTCCCTCCTGGAGCACGACCGTGATGTGTACGCCGTCTTCGGCGACGGCCCCCAGATCGCCCGCCTGCTGGGCTACCTCGTGCAACGCACCATCGGCTACGGCCTGCGCTGGCAGGGCACCGTCGAGGACTCCGGTGCCGTACCCGTGGTGAGAGACGGCGAGGGCTTCTCGCCGCTGGCCGCGAGCGCGATGGAGGCCGCCTGCCGACGCGCCGTCCGCCGCGGCGGCCCACGTGCCGAGGGCATCGACCTGCTCGCGGCGATCGTGGCGGACCCGCAGGCCCGCGCCGTCGAGGTGCTCGCCCGCGCCGGCATCGACGCGAACGAGTTGGGCGCCCGGATCGACGCACGGAGCGACGGGCGGCGCGACGAGTACGCGTCCGACGGCGAGACGGCTCGCTAGGCCCACGCCGCGATCTCCGTCCGCAGCCGCTCTGTCCACTCGGCGAGACAGGTGTCATCGGGGATGACGCTCATGTCATCGCCTGTCATCATGTGCCGGTGCGTATGTCTGAAAGCAGTGGGGCCGGCCGTGGCAAGGGCGTCGGGCTGGGTCTGGCGCTGGGTTCCGCGGTCGCCTTCGGAGGCTCCGGTGTCGCCGCGAAGCCGCTGATCGAGGCGGGCCTCGATCCGCTCCACGTGGTGTGGCTGCGCGTGGCCGGCGCCGCTCTCGTGATGCTGCCGCTCGCTGTCCGCCACCGTGCGCTGCTGCGCGGCAGGCCCGCCCTGCTCGCCGGGTTCGGACTGCTCGGTGTGGCCGGCGTCCAGGCCTTCTACTTCGCCTCCATATCCCGTATCCCGGTCGGGGTGGCGCTGCTCGTCGAGTACCTCGCCCCCGCGCTCGTCCTCGGCTGGGTGCGGTTCGTGCAGCGGCGGCCCGTCACGCCCGCCGCCGCCCTGGGTGTCGCCCTCGCGGTCGGCGGACTCGCCTGTGTCGTCGAGGTCTGGTCGGGGCAGAGCTTCGACGCGGTCGGCCTGCTCCTCGCGCTCGGCGCCGCCTGCTGCCAGGTCGGCTACTTCGTGCTGTCCGACCAGGGCAGCGACTCCGGCGACGACGCGCCCGATCCGCTCGGCGTCATCGCGTACGGCCTCCTGGTCGGCACCGCTGTGCTCACGGTCGTGGCCCGTCCCTGGACGATGGACTGGTCCGTGCTGGGTGGCACCGCGCACATGGACGGCACCCCCGTCGCGGCCCCCCTGCTGCTGTCCTGGATCGTCCTCGTCGCGACAGTCGTCGCCTACGTCACCGGCGTGGTCTCCGTCCGCCGGCTCTCGCCGCAGGTCGCCGGCGTGGTCGCCTGCCTCGAAGCGGTCATCGCGACCGTCCTGGCCTGGGTTCTGCTCGGCGAGCACCTCTCCGCCCCGCAGATCGTCGGTGGTGTGATCGTCCTGGTCGGCGCTTTCATCGCGCAGTCGTCGGCACCCGCGAAGGGTTCTCCGGAGCCGGTGGCAGGTGGGGGACAGCAAAGGGATTTGTCCACCCGTTCGACCGTCGCATAAGGTCCGATCATGCCTTCGACACTCGTTCTTCCGCCTCCGGCCGCCTGAGGCGGGCCCTCCGGAAAGCCAGCCCGGCGTGCCGCCGGGCGGAACGGTGCTGCCCGCAGACGAAGTCCACGGACCCCGCTGAGCCGCGGTCCTCCCAGAACTTCTGCATGTCTGCGGAGAAGAACTCGTGTCGAACACTGCTGTTTCCGGCCTGCCCATCGGGCGTGGCCTTCTTTGTCTGATCGTCGCCGGTGCCGCCTGGGGCACCGCGGGCGCCGCCGCCTCCCTGGTCTACCGGGCCAGCGACATGGGGCCGGTCGCCCTCTCCTTCTGGCGTTGCGCGGTCGGCTTCGCGCTGCTGCTCGCCGTCCGCCTCCTGCGCCCGCGCCCCCGTCCGGGTGTGGAGAACGCCGGGACGGACGGGACGGCCGTGGCCGTCGCCTTCCGCCGCAAGGCGCTGCGGGCCGTGGCCACGGGCGTCGGGCTCGCCGTGTTCCAGACGGCCTACTTCACGGCCGTCGACGCCACCGGACTCGCCGTGGGCACCGTCGTCACCCTCGGTGCCGGCCCCGTGTTCATCGCGCTCGGCGCCCGGCTGACCCTGGGGGAGCGACTCGGCCGTGGCGGCGTGATGGCCGTGGCCGGCGCGCTCACCGGGCTCGCGGTACTGGCACTCGGCGGCGAGGGCACGACCGTACGGCCGTGGGGCGTGCTGCTGGCGCTGCTGTCGGCGGCCGCGTACTCCGTGATGACGCTGCTGACGCGCAGGTGGGGCCGCGACGGAGGGGCCGACGCCGCCAGTACGTCCCTCTGGGCCTTCGCGGTCACCAGCCTGTGTCTGCTGCCGTTCGCCCTTGCCGAGGGACTCCTGCCGCACACGGCCGAACCCGTACGGCTCGGCTGGCTGCTGGTGTACATCGCGGCTGTCCCCACGGCCCTCGCCTACGCCCTCTACTTCGCGGGCGCGGCCGCCGTACGGTCGGCCACGGTGTCCGTGATCATGCTGCTCGAACCGGTCAGCGCGGCGGTGCTCGCCGTCGTTCTGCTCGGCGAGCACCTGACGGCGCCGACCCTCGCGGGCACCCTGCTGATGCTCGGATCGGTCGCGGGTCTCGCCGTGGCGGAGACACGCGGGGCGCGGCGCGAGCCACAGCGGGCGTGAGAGGGAGGGGCCCGCACCGCACGGGTGACGGGCCCCTCGCTCAGCTCGTGCGCCGCCGGAGCAGGTGGTCGCGGGCCGCCGCGTCCCGCGGGCTGTCGCGCCGCACCAGATGGGCCGCGACCCGGTCCTTGACCGGGTCGGTCCGGTGATTCGCGTACTTGAACTTGGCCCGTACGCCCGTCACTTCGAGCCGCACCCCGCGGAGACCGGACAACAGGCGGCTGTACGGAGCCTCCCCCACCGCGACCCGCGCCGAGCCGCCCTCCGGCTGGAAGTGGCCGACCTGGCGATTGAGCAGCTCGGCCTTCTCGGCCGGGTCGTCCACGACATGGGCCCGGCACCGGAGTTGGACCGCGGCGTAGAAGCTGGTCGGAGTGCCGTGCTCGGGCGGTTCCTCCGGTGCCGCCTGCCAGGGACCCGGTACGTACACGTAGTCGTCGACCACGCTCAGCACGACCTCGGGGTTCGCCAGGAGCGCGGGCCACATCGGGTTGGGCCGGGCCAGGTGCGTGAGGGCCTCGCCGCGCTCGCCGTCGTACAGGAAGTGCAGCGGCTGGACGTGCGGCGGCTCGCCGTCCAGGCCGTTGACGACGAGCTGCCCGAAGTCGTGGACGGCCAGCCACCGCTGCCACTCGGCGTCTTCGCGGGGCGCGTCCCAGGGGTGGATCAGCATCACAGGGCGCCGAGGTAGCCGGGGAGTTCGGTGCCGGGGGCCAGGTCGGGGTCCCCGACCGGCGCGTCGTACCCCTTGCGCAGCGGAACGACGCCGGCCCAGTGGGGGAGGGCGAGGTCCTCGGGCTCGTCGTTGACACCGCCGGTGCGGAGCTTGGCGGAGACCTCGTGCAGGTCGAGGCGGATCACGGCGGTGGCGGCCAGTTCCTTCTTGTTGGCGGGCCGCGAGTCACGGGACCGGCCGGCGACGACATGGTCGACGAGCGCGTCCAGGGCGATCCGCTTCTCCTGCGGGTCCGTCACGTCGTACGCGGTGCCGTGCACCACCACGGACCGGTAGTTGATCGAGTGGTGGAAGGCGGAGCGGGCCAGGATCAGCGCGTCGACATGCGTGACCGTCAGGCACACCGGCAGCCCCGGGTCCCCCTGGCCGGTCATCCGCAGCGGGCGCGAACCCGTCGAGCCGTGGACGTAGAGCGTCTCGCCGACCCGGGCGAACAAGGTGGGCAGCACCACCGGCGCCCCGTCGCGGACGAAGCCGAGGTGGCAGACGTAGGCCTCGTCGAGTATCGCGTGCACCAGGTCCTTGTCGTACGACGCCCGGTCCGGGGAGCGGGTGGGGACGGTGCGGTCGGTCGGCGCGTAGACGGCGGTCGACGATGCCGACTCCTCGGTCCCCTGCATGACGGTCTCCCTTGCGTTCTGTTGCGCTGGCTATTGCACTAGTGCATAATCTGCTTTGTGCTAGGAGGATATCGGATCGAAGGGCGACGCGCAGCGGAGATTGCGGCGAGCGTCGAGCGCGGGGTGGGTGCGGGCGGGCTGGCACCGGGCGAACTGCTCCCGCCCATGCGGGAGTTGGCCGTCGAGCTGGGCGTGAATCCCAATACCGTCGCGGCCGCCTACCGGATCCTGCGGGAGCGCGGGGTCATCGAGACGGCCGGGCGGCGGGGCAGCCGGGTCCGGCCCAAGCCGGCCACGACCGGGCGCGAGTCCATCCGGGTGGACGTGCCGGAGGGTGTACGGGACGTGGCGACCGGCAACCCGGACCCCGTGCTGCTGCCGTCGCTGGCCAAGGCGTTCGCGGCGGCCGCCGAGCAGAACGACCGGGAGCCGGTCATGTACGGGGACGCTGCCGTGGAACCGGAGCTGGCGCGCAGGGCGCGGGCCGCGTTCGACGCCGACGGCGTTCCGGACGGGCCGATCGCCGTCACCTCCGGCTCGCTCGACATGATCGAGCGGGTCCTCGCGGCCCACCTCAAACCCGGCGACACCGTCGCCGTCGAGGACCCCGGCTGGGGCAGCCTGCTCGACCTCGTCCCGGCCGTCGGGCTGCGGACGGCCCCGGTCGGCGTGGACGACGAGGGTCCGCTCCCGGACGACGTACGCCGGGCCCTCGACGCGGGCGCGCGCGCCCTGATCGTCACCGACCGGGCGCAGAACCCGACGGGCGCGGTCGTCAGTGCCGCACGCGCGCGTGCCCTGCGAACCGTACTGAAGGACCACCCGGACGTCCTGCTCATCGAGGACGACCACGGTCACGGCATCGTCGACCTGCCGCCGCACCCCCTGGCCGGCACCACCCGCAGCTGGGCGTTCGTCCGCTCGGCCGCCAAGGCCTACGGCCCCGACCTGCGGCTCGCCGTGTTCACCGGCGACACCGTCACGGTCGACCGGGTGCGCGGCCGCCAGCGACTGGGACCCGGCTGGGTCAGCCTTCTCGGCCAGCGGGCCCTGGTGCGGCTCTGGGCCGAGGGCGCGGTCGACCCGAAGGCGGTGTCAGAGGCGTACGCCGCCCGCCGGGACGCACTGATCGCCGCACTGGCGGAGCGGGGCATCACGGCCCAGGGACGCAGCGGCCTGAACGTCTGGGTCCCGGTTCCCGACGAGACGGGCGCCGTGGCCCGCCTGCTGCACGCCGGCTGGGCCGTGGCCCCGGGTGCCCGCTTCCGCATGAGCGCGCCCCCCGGAATCCGGATCACCGCGGCGACCCTCGCGACGGACGAGATCGCCCCACTGGCGGACGCGGTGGCGAGAGCGGTGGGCCCGGCACCGGAAAGGGGCTACGTCTAGACAGGGTGGGTGGGAGCTACCGCTTCAGGGGCACCTGAGTAAGCGCCGCCCCTACAAGAACGATCACCGCACCCACCGGTGTGGTCCACCGAAGCGACTCCCCGAGAACGGCGACCCCCGCTGCCGTCGCGATGACCGGAATGAAGTACGTGACCATCTGAGCCGTGGTCGGCCCCACCTCGGCGACCAGCCCGTACTGAAGCAGTACCGCGAGCCCCGTCCCGAGTGCACCCAACGCCACGATCGCGAGCAGCGGCAGCACTGGAAAGCCGGTCGGCACCGAGGTGAAAACCGGCGTCACGACGGCCAGTTGCACCGTGGCCAGCAACAACTGCGCGCCGGTCAGCGACAGATGCGACTCACCGGAGCCGGCCAGCGTACGGCGGACGTATATCCAGCCGATCGGGTAGCTCAACGAGGCCAGCAGCGCCATCGCCGTCCCCGTGGCATCCAGCCCGTGAAAGCCCTGCCATGCCCCGAGCACGGTCAGCACGCCGAGGAAGCCGACCCCGAGCCCCGCGACCCTGACCCGCGTCGGCCGGTCCTCCGAGAGCGCGACCAGGGACAGGGCCATGCCCCACAGCGGCGAGGTCGCGTTGCAGATGCCCGCGAGCGTGGACGGGATCGTCAGCTCGGAGTAGGCGAACAGGGAGAACGGCAGCGCGTTGAGCAGGAACGCGGCGACCGTCAGATGCCCCCAGGTGCGTGCCCCACGCGGCAGCCGCTCCCGCTTGACCGCCATCGCGGCCGCCAGCACCGCCGTGCCGAACACCAGCCGCCCGAACGTGACCTGGAAGGGGGCGTAGCCGTGGGTGCCCACCTTGATGAGCAGGAAGCTGAAGCCCCAGATCAGCGAGAGCGCGGCGAAGCGCAGACGCCAGTCGAGGCGGGCGCGGGGGTGAGGGCGGGAGTCGGGGCGGGGAGCGGCTTCGGCCGGGACGCGAGAGCCGGTGGCGGTGGTCATGGCAGCAACGATGCTGCACACGACTTCGTAGCACAATCGAGATTTCGCACCCGATATCTCGTAGCATTGCTTACATGTTGAATCTGGAGCGCCTGCGCACCCTGGACGCCCTCTCGCGGCACGGCTCGGTCAGCGGCGCGGCGGAGGGCCTGCACATCACGACGTCCGCCGTCTCCCAGCAGATGTCCAAGCTGGAGCGGGAGGTCGGCCAGCAGCTCCTCGCCAAGAACGGCCGGGGTGTACGGCTCACGGACGCGGGACGGCTGCTCGCCGAGCACGCGGCGCGCATCCTGTCGCAGGTCGAGCTGGCCCAGTCCGACCTGGAGGCGCAGCGCGGGAGGGTCGTCGGCGAACTGCGCCTGGCGGCGTTCCCGACCGCGGCACGCGGGCTGTTCCCGTCCGCGCTCTCCGCACTGCGCGCGGAACACCCCGCGCTGCGCGTGCGCTCCTGCGAGCTGGAGCCGGAGGGCGGCATCGCCGGAGTGATCCGCGGCGACCTCGACCTGGCCGTCGTGCTCGACTGGTACAACAAGCCGATGGCGCTGCCCGAGGGCCTGGTCAAGGCGCACATCCTGGACGATCCGGCCGACGTGGCGATGCCCGCCGGGCACCGGCTCGCCGAGCGGGCCGAGGTGGACCTCGCCGAGTTCGCCGAGGACGAGTGGATCACCTGGGGCGAGGGCGAGTTCTGCCACGAGTGGCTGATGTTCACGCTGCGCTCCAGGGGTGTCGAGCCGCTCGTGGGCCACCGCGCCCCCGAGACCCACACCCAGCTCGCGCTGGTCGCGGCCGGGCTCGGCGTGTGCATCGCGCCGCTGCTGGGGCGCCATCCGATGCCCGCGGGCGTGGTGACCGTGCCGCTGAAGCAGCGGGTACGCCGCCATGTGTACGTCGTCTGGCGCGCCGACGCCGACCGCCGCCCGTCGATCCGGGCGGCGGTGCGAGCGCTGCGGGAGGCCGGACAGAACGTCTCCTGACGTCGTCTACGGCGCTCCCAGCTTCCGGAAGTCCCAGGACACGATCTTCTCCGGCGTCAGCCTTACCCACGCGTGCCGCCCGTCGTGCGGCATCTCGTCGAGGCCGAAGTTCTTGCGCGCGAACAGCGTCTCGGGGACGTCGAGTTCGGCGCGCAGCTCGCCGACACGAGGGCTCTCGCCCACGAACTCGACGGTGCCGGACAGCTCGACGCCGCGCAGCTGCTCGTAGTCCTCGCCCGTGTCGATCACGATCGCGACCCGGGGATCACGGCGCAGATCGGCCCACCGCTTGCTGCGGACGACCGAGTACAGCCACAGCGAGTCGCCGTCCCAGGCGAACCACAGGGCGCTGACATGCGGAAAGCCGTCGGCGGACACCGTGGCGACCCGGCAGGTGCGCTCAGCGGTGAGGAACTCGTCCAGCTCGCCGGGCGTCATCATGATCTTCCGGCCCCGGCGCTGAGTGACGGTCATGCGGCCCCCTCTTCTCTCACGTCGTGCCAGAGGAGAGATCCTCTGACATCACGTCAGAAAAGGATGGGTCGTCTTCCGTCCCCACGCAATGGTGGTTCCGTCCTCACCCGAACGTGGCTACGCTCGCCCGCCCACGCCGCCGTCGGTCACAGGGGGACCCATGCCGTCGTACGCCGAACTCAGCGAACTCCTCGACCCCGCGACCACCGTCCTGCTCACCGTCGAGTGCCAGCAGGGCGTCGTCGGCCCGGCCGGCGCCCTGCCCGAACTCGCCGCGCAGGCGCACTCCTCGGGCGCCCTCGCCAACGTGGCCCGGCTGGTCACGGCCGCCCACGAGAGCGGCGTCCAGGTGATCCACGCGATCGCCGAACGCCGCCCCGACGGCCGTGGCGCCAACCACAACGCCCGCCTCTTCCGTGCGGTCGAACGGCTCCCCGTCCAGCAGCTGTCCGGTTCGACGGCGGTCCGCGTGGCGGCGCCGATCGAGGTCGCCGAGGAGGACTTGGTCGTACGACGACTGCACGGCCTGTCCCCGATCCAGGGCACCGACGTCGACGCCCTGCTGCGCAACGTCGGCTGCCGCACGGTGATCGTCACCGGTGTCTCGGCCAACGTGGCGATCCCCAACACCGTCTTCGACGCCGTGAACAGGGGCTATGTCGTGGTCGTGCCCCGGGACGCCATCGCCGGAGTGCCCTCCGACTACACCCCGGCGATGATCCGCCACACCCTCGCATTGGTCGCCACGGTCGCGACCACGGACGAGGTACTGGACGGATTCAAGCGTCCGCGCGGTGTCAGGCGAGCGTGATCGAGTCGCCCGCCACGCTGATCTCCTTGGCGGCCAGCGGCTGGGTGGCGGGTCCCTTCTTCACGCTGCCGTCGAGGACGGAGAACTGGCTCTTGTGGCACGCGCAGGTGAGGGTGTCCCCCTGGAGGTCGGTCATCGGACACTGCTGATGGGTGCAGATCGTCGAGAAGGCCTTGTAGTCGCCCGCCGTCGGCTGCGAGACCACCACCTTCTCGTCGCTGAAGACCTTGCCACTGCCCTCCGGGATGTCGGCGGTCTTCGCGAGCGCCGCGCCACCGGCACCGGACTCGGCGGACGAGCCGCCGCCCGCTTCGGTGCTCGCGCCACCGCCGGCGGCACCCTGTTCGGTGGACGAGCCGGACGCGTCGTCGTCCGACCCGCACGCGGTCAGCGCCACGGCGAGCCCCGCCGCGCCGACCGCCGCCACGACGGTACGGCGACTCGGGCTCGACACCGGCTGAACTGATTCGCTGGTCATGCTGACGTTCCTTCCGCGGATTCCTGATCTGGCGAGAGGTACGGTCCTTATGGACCGGTTGTTCAGACTCAGTCGAAATCCTGACCCGGTCCGGTGAAGGGGTGGGTAAAGCGGAGCTGTCGGTTCACTGTCCACGGCTGTCGGTTTCCTGTCGGCGCGAACTCGCCATCGCCCGCCCGGGCCGTCCGGTGCCCGGCCCTCGCGCCAGTAACCTGGGGCGATGCTCAAGGAAGTCATCGCGACCCGCTTCATCACGCCCCTGCGTGAGGGCGGCTCGCTGCCGGGGCTCGTCGAGGCCGACGACTTCGGGACGTACGTCATGAAGTTCAGCGGCGCCGGACAGGGCCGCAAGACCCTGGTCGCCGAGGTCGTCTGCGGTGAACTCGCCCGCAGGCTGGGCTTCCGGGTGCCCCGCCTGGTGACGGTGGAACTCGACCCGGTACTGGGGCTCGGCGAACCCGACCAGGAGGTGCAGGGGCTGCTCAAGTCCAGCGGCGGCACCAACCTCGGAATGGACTTCCTCTCCGGTGCGCTCGGCTTCGACCCCCTCGCCTTCGAGGTGAGCCCGAAGGACGCGGGCCGGATCGTCTGGTTCGACGCCCTGGTCAACAACGTCGACCGGTCCTGGCGCAACCCCAACCTGCTGATGTGGCAGGGCGAACCGTGGCTCATCGACCACGGCGCGACCATGATCTGGCAGCACAACTGGCCCGGGGCGCGGGCCTCGGCGGCCCGTTCGTACGACGCCTCCGACCATGCCCTCGCCTCCTTCGCGCCCGATGTGCGGGCAGCCGCGGCCGAGTTGGCGCCGCTCGTCACCGAGGAGGCGCTCGCCGAGGTGACCGCCGAGATCCCCGAGGTGTGGCTGGCGGACGAACCGGGGTTCGCGTCGGCGGACGCACTGCGCAGGGCGTACGCGGAGCCACTGGTCGCACGCGCCGCCGTCATCCACGACCGCATCGAGGGGATCAAGTGAGCGAGCGCACCCTGGGGACCCGCTCCCGCGCACAGGACGTCTTCGAGTACGCGCTGCTGCGGGTCGTCCCGCGCATCGAGCGCGGGGAGTGCCTCAACGCGGGCGTGCTGGTGTACTGCCGTGCCCGGTCCTTCGTCGCGGCCCGGACCCACCTGGACGAGACCAGGCTGCGGGCGCTCGACCCCGATGCCGACGTCGCCGGGGTGCGGGCCGCACTGCGTGCCGTCGAGGGCGTGTGCGCGGGCGGCGACGCGGCGGGACAGGCCGGGGGCGACGACGCCGGGCGACGCTTCCGCTGGCTGATCGCCCCCCGTTCGACCGTCGTCCAGCCGGGTCCGGTGCACACCGGGCTCACGTCCGATCCGGCGGCCGAGGCGGAGCGGCTGCTCGATCTGTTGGTGAAGTGACGGATCGGGTTACGGATCAGGTAATGGATCACATGCGCGCGGTGGCCGTTGACACCGCGTGCCAGGGCTTCTAGCGTCACGTCCATCGAAGGTACTAAGCGGTCGCTCACCCGAGGAGAGTCATCCATGTCCACCACTGAGCAGCGGGTCGCCGTGGTCACCGGCGGAGCGCGCGGCATCGGCGCCGCCACCGCCGTACGGCTGGCCGCCGAGGGGCGCGCGGTCGCCGTGATCGACCTCGACGAGGCCGCCTGCAAGGACACCGTGGAGAAGATCACCGCGGCCGGCGGCAAGGCCCTCGCGGTCGGCTGCGACGTCTCCGACGAGGCGCAGGTCGAGGCTGCCGTCGCGCGGATCGCCGAGGAGCTCGGCGCCCCGACCATCCTGGTCAACAACGCGGGCGTGCTCCGCGACAACCTGCTGTTCAAGATGAGCGTCACCGACTGGGACACCGTCATGAACGTGCACCTGCGCGGCGCCTTCCTGATGTCCAAGGCGTGTCAGAAGCACATGGTGGACGCGGGCTTCGGCCGTATCGTCAACCTCTCCTCGTCCTCCGCGCTCGGCAACCGCGGCCAGGTGAACTACTCCGCCGCCAAGGCCGGTCTCCAGGGCTTCACCAAGACCCTCGCCAAGGAGCTCGGGAAGTTCGGCGTCACCGCCAACTCCGTCGCCCCCGGCTTCATCGCCACCGAGATGACCAAGGCCACCGCCGACCGTGTCGGCATGGGCTTCGAGGACTTCAAGGCCGCCGCCGCCACCCAGATCCCGGTGGCCCGGGTCGGTGAGCCGGACGACATCGCCAACGCCATCGCCTTCTTCACGGGCGAGGCGGCCGGGTTCGTCTCGGGTCAGGTGCTGTACGTCGCCGGCGGACCGCTCGACTAGGGCCGAGGGAGAAACGAACATGACTGAACTGCCTGAACTCTCCGGCAAGGTCGCCCTCGTCACGGGCGCCAGCCGCGGCATCGGCTACGGCGTCGCCGAGGCGCTCGTCGCGCGCGGCGACCGTGTGTGCATCACCGGCCGCAACGAGGACGCCCTCAAGGAGGCCGTCGAACAGCTCGGCGCCGACCGCGCGATCTACGTGGCCGGCAAGGCGCACGACGAGGCCCACCAGGCCGTCGCCGTCGAGCGCACCATGGAGGCCTTCGGCCGCGTCGACCACCTGATCAACAACGCCGGTACCAACCCGGTGTTCGGGCCGCTCGCCGACCTCGACCTGGGTGTCGCGCGCAAGGTCTTCGAGACCAACGTGATCTCGGCGCTCGGCTTCGCGCAGCGGACCTGGCACGCCTGGCAGAAGGACAACGGCGGCGCGATCGTCAACATCGCCTCCGTCGCGGGCATCGCACCCTCGCCCTTCATCGCCGCCTACGGCGTCAGCAAGGCCGCGATGATCAACCTCACCCAGCAGATGGCGCACGAGTTCGCGCCCCGGGTGCGGGTCAACGCGATCGCCCCCGCCGTGGTGAAGACCAAGTTCGCGCAGGCCCTGTACGAGGGCCGGGAAGAGGAGGCCGCCGCGGCCTACCCGCTGGCCCGGCTCGGGGTGCCCTCCGACATCGGCGGGGCGGCCGCGTTCCTCACCTCGGGGCAGTCGGACTGGATCACCGGCCAGACCCTGGTGATCGACGGCGGCATCTTCCTCAACGCCGGTGTCGGCTGATCCACGGGACTGCGACAGGGGCGCCGCTGGACACCAGCGGCGCCCCTGTCGACGTTTCGGGAGATCAACAACCGTTGACAACGTAGTCACCGCAGAGGTGAACAAGTGCTCCTGAGACTGGAGGTCCACCGGCCGGAACACTGCGGTATGTTTTGCCGACCCTTGGCATGGCAGATCGAGGAGCGTGCGCGTGTTCAACCGGATCCGACGCCTGCGGCAGGTGGCGGCCATCGCGTCCATATCGACCCTGGTAGCAGGGTGCGGCGTCCTCTCGTCCGATTCCTCGGAGGAGGAGGGACCGCTCGTCGTGGGGACGACCGCGGCCCCCAGCACCCTTGATCCCGCCGCGTCCTGGGACAGCTCCTGGGAGCTGTTCCGCAACATCTACCAGACGCTGCTCAGCTACCCCTCCGGCTCGACCGCGCCCGAGCCCGACGCGGCGGAGAGCTGCCAGTTCACCGACAACACGAACATGAAGTACCACTGTGAGCTGCGTGAGGGCCTGGAGTTCTCCGACGGGCACAGCCTCGACGCGAAGGCCGTCAAGTACTCGCTCGACCGGATCCGGAAGATCAACGTCAACGGTGGTCCGGCCGGCCTGCTCGGCAGCCTCGAACGGGTCCAGGTGCTGAACGACCGCGAGATCGTCTTCCACCTCAACAAGGCCGACGCCACCTTCCCGTTCGTGCTCGCCACGCCCGCGATGTCGA
Source organism: Streptomyces sp. NPDC057623 (assembly GCF_042800355.1). NCBI lineage: Bacteria > Bacillati > Actinomycetota > Actinomycetes > Kitasatosporales > Streptomycetaceae > Streptomyces > Streptomyces sp. NPDC057623. The sequence continues at coordinate 267,584 of NZ_JBHVGZ010000007.1, read as the reverse complement.
TCGTCGACCCCGAGGACTACCCGGCGGACAAGCTCCGCGAGGACGGCACGGTCGTCGGGTCCGGGCCGTACACCCTGGAGTCGTACGACGAGGGCAACAAGGCCGAGCTCGTCAGGAACGACAACTACGACGGGTACGCGGAGCGCAAGAACGACGCGGTGACCATCCGCTACTTCCAGGACTCGCCCACCATGGTCGGGGCACTGCGCGACAAGGAGCTCGACGTCGCCTTCCGCGGTCTCGCCGCCGACGACATCGTCGACATCCAGGCCGACGACGATGACGAGCTCCAGTTGATCGAGGGCTCCGGCACCGAGATCAACTACCTGGTCTTCAACCCGAAGGACCCCACGGCCGGCAAGTCCGCCGTCCGCAAGGCCATCGCCCAGGTCATCGACCGCCCGGCGATCGCCCACAAGGTCTACAAGGACACCGTCGAACCGCTGTACTCCATGGTCCCCAAGGGCCTGACCGGACACACCACGGGCTTCTTCGACGAATTCGGCGAGCCGAGCGCGGCCAAGGCCCGGGAGATCCTCAGCGACGCGGGCATCACGACCCCCGTCCAGCTCACCCTCTGGTACACCAGCGACCGCTACGGCTCCGCCACCAAGGCCGAGTTCCAGGAGCTGAAGAGCCAGCTGGAGGAGTCCGGACTCTTCGAGATCACCTTGAAGAGCCGTCCCTGGAAGTCGTACGTCACCGGCTACCAGAACGGCGAGTACCCGGTGTTCGGACGCGGCTGGTTCCCCGACTTCCCGGACGCCGACAACTTCATCGCGCCGTTCGTCGGCAAGCAGAACGCGCTCGGTACGCCCTATGTGACGCCCAAGATCACCGACAACCTGCTGCCCAACTCCCGCGCCCAGAGTGACCGTGCCAACGTGGTCAAGGACTTCGAGGACGCCCAGCGCATCCTCGTCGACGACGCGCGGCTGCTGCCGCTGTGGCAGGGCCGGCAGTACGTGGCCGCGAGTGCGGAGGTCTCGGGCGCGGAGCGGGCGCTGGACCCCTCGACGATCATGATGGTGGGGGAGCTGTACCGCAAGACCAGCTGGTAGCCGCTGGATACGCGGTGCGATGTGCGGTGGGCGGGGCGATTGTCAGTGGCCGCCTGTAGGTTCTGAGGCCTGGAGGTGACCGCCCGCGGTCACCTCGCACCGTTCGCCGCACACCGTAAGGAAGTTGACGTGACCGACATCGCCATGCTGCCCGAGTCCTGGCGCGGGGTTCTGGGCGACGAGCTTCAGCAGCCCTACTTCAAGGAGCTGACGGAGTTCGTCGAGGAGGAGCGGGCGAAGGGTCCCGTCTATCCGCCGCGCGAGGAGGTCTTCGCCGCGCTGGATGCGACGCCGTACGACAAGGTGAAGGTCCTGGTCCTCGGCCAGGACCCCTACCACGGCGAGGGCCAGGGCCACGGCCTGTGCTTCTCGGTCCGTCCCGGAGTGAAGACGCCGCCCTCGCTGCGCAACATCTACAAGGAGATGAAGGAGGAGCTCGGCCTCCCCGTCCCCGACAACGGCTACCTGATGCCCTGGGCCCAGCAGGGCGTCCTGCTGCTCAACGCGGTACTGACGGTCCGTGCCGGCGAGGCGAACTCGCACAAGGGCAAGGGCTGGGAGAAGTTCACCGACGCGGTGATCCGGGCTGTGGCCGACCGGCCCGACCCCGCCGTGTTCGTGCTGTGGGGCAACTACGCCCAGAAGAAGCTCCCGCTCATCGACGAGACGCGGCACGTGGTGGTCAAGGGCGCTCATCCCTCACCGCTGTCCGCGAAGAAGTTCTTCGGCTCCCACCCGTTCACGCAGATCGACGAGGCGGTGGCCGGACAGGGCCACGAGCCGATCGACTGGCGGATCCCGAACCTGGGCTGACCGATCGCCGGGCCGGTCCTCCGCCGGGCCGGCCCGGTGCCGTACGGAGCCGCCTGACCGGGAATGCCGCTGGGGGCGGCTAGCGTCGGGAGGGGGACAGCCGACGAGGGCCCGGAGGACGCGGTGGCGGAGCGACAGGAGCGGACGGCACCGGAGGCCGTGCCGACGCGGATCGGGCAGGTCGTCATGCTGCATCACGCGGGAGACCGCGAGGAGGCCAGACGCCGCTTGCTGGACCTGTGGACGGAACTCGGCGAGGACGGCGACCCCGTGCACCGCTGCACCCTGGCGCACTACCTGGCCGACACGCAGGACGACCCCTCGGACGAACTGGCCTGGGACCTGCGGGCGTTGACGGAGGCGGAGGGCGCCGGCGGTGCCCTTGCCGTACGGGCGCTGTATCCCTCGCTGCATCTGAACCTGGCCGCCGACTATGTGAAGCTCGACCGTGCCGAGGCGGCCCGCGTCCATCTGCGCAGGGCGCGGCGGGCGGCGGGGACGCTGGGGGACGACAGCTACGGGGACGGGGTGCGGGCCGAGATCCGCCGGCTGGAGGTGCGGCTGGGGGAGGGCACGTAGCGGCTGCGGGGAGCCCGCCCGAGTCTCAGCGGCCGTACGTCTGCTCGCAGATCTTCGACTCCGGGCTGTCCGGCCTCCACCCGCCGTACTTCTTCCCCAGCGCGCAGACGTCGGCGTTTCCCCCGTTCCCGGGGCTCCCCGCGTTCCCTGGGCTCCCCTGGACCCCCTGGCGGACGGACTCCGACACATCGGGGATCTCGACATGCGGGGGTTCGGGGACGTTGGGCCCCGGGCGGCGGGACTTCTGGCGCTCGGGGTGGGGGCGGGGGTGCGAACGGGGATCCGAGTGGGTGGAGGGCGGGGCGGCGGGCGACGGGGACTGTGCGGCGGAGACCTCGGGGGCCGGGTGGCGGGACGGGTCGATCAGCGTCAGGGCCTCTCGGGCCGGTGCCTGCACGATCTCGGGCTCCGTGGGGGCGCCCGGTCGTGGTGCCGGCGGCTGGGCCGGTGCCGCCGGACCGCCGGGTGCCGGCCGGTGCTGGACCGTCGTACAACCCGAGAGGGCCGAGACGGCCACGGTGACCAGGAGCGTTGCGGTGGTCGTCGTTCGATGCACGCGCGCAACTCTGCTGGTTCCGGCGGCCGTTGGGGTGGCGGAGAAGGAGACGTTGCTCCGTAAGGGTGATCTCTGACCCCGTACGGACGGTGTGCTGCCGCCGCCGCTGACGTCAGTCGCCGGTGGAGCCGTCGACGCGCTCGCGGACCAGGTCGGCGTGGCCGTTGTGGCGGGCGTACTCCTCGATCATGTGGGTGATGATCCAGCGCAGGTTGAAGTGCTCGCCGCTGCGCCGGCTCCTGCCCTTGGAGAGGTCGTCCAGACCGAAGCCGGCCGCGTTGCGTCGGGCCCTGTCGATCTCGGCCTGCCAGGTGGCGTACGCCTCCTCCCAGGTGTCCGCCTCGGTGAGGTGGAACTCGCCGTCCGGGTCCTCCTCGGAGAAGTAGATCGGGGCCGCGTCCTCGTCCATGAGTACCTGGCGGAACCAGCCGCGCTCCACCTCCGCCATGTGCCGCACCAGTCCCATGAGGGTCAGCTCGGACGGTGCCACGGAGGGGGTCCTGAGCTGGGCGTCGGTCAGCCCTTCGCACTTCCAGGCGAGGGTCTGCCGGTGGTAGTCCAGCCAGCCCTCCAGCATCGTGCGCTCGTCGGCGGTGGTGGAGGGCTCAAGGCGTTCGATTGTCATGCCCGCATCGTTGCCCAACTCGGACTGGTCCACCAGCAGTTTTTACGGCCCTCGGGCTCAGTGGCCGAACATTCCGTCGAGCAGTTCGCGCAGCCCCGCCCGTACCTGGTCCAGGCTCGGCGCCTCCGAGCCGAACGACCCGGCGACGCAGCTGAACATCAGGCCGTCCGCCCAGGCGACCAGCGACAGCACGTGCCGGGCCGGATCCGCCGAGCCCGCGGCGGTCACCAGGGCGGTGAGCTGGCCGCGGAAGCGGGCGCCCGTGGCGTCGAAGTAGGCGCGCAGCTCGGGGCGGCGCGTGGCCTCCAGGGCCAGTTCGTAGCGGGCGAGCGTCAGTTCGCGGTGGTGGGTCAGGGCGCGGTGCGTCGCCAGGGCCAGGCCGGCGGCCAGCGCGTCGAGGCCGCCCCGCGGATCGGGCATCTCCTCCAGCGCCAGGACCCGCGCCTCACGCTCCGCGAGCCTGCGCACCGCCAGTTCCAGGAGCGCCTGCCGGGTGCGCGCCAGGTTCGAGGTCGAGCCCTGCGGCAGCTCGGCCACGTCGTCGACCGCCCGGTGTGTGAGCCCGCGCATCCCCCGCTCGGCCAGCAGCGCGAGGGCGGTGTCGGCGACGAGATCGGCGCGCGTGGCGCCCGGGGTGTGTACGGCCATGGAGATCAACCTACCCGTCTCACTACATCTGTAGTACAGTCGGCATGTCGAGTCACTACGTCTGTAGTGAGGTCAGGTCGGGTCGTCCGGAGGAGCCATGGCACAGTCGAAGCGGGCCGTTGTGATCGGTGGCGGCATCGGAGGTCTGACCGCGGCCGCCGCACTCCACGGCAGCGGTTGGGAGGTCACCGTGCTGGAGCGGGCCCCCTCCCTGGAACCGGTCGGCGCGGCCATCTCGCTCGCGCCCAACTCCCTGCGCGCACTGGACGTCATCGGGATCGGCGACGAGATCCGCGACCTGGCCGCCTGGCAGGGCGACGGGGGACTGCGCACCCCGTCCGGGCGCCGGCTCTCCCGCACGGACGCCGACGCCGTGGCAGCCCGCTTCGGCGGCCCTCTCGTCCTGCTGCACCGGGCCACACTCATCAACAGCCTCGTGGCGCTCCTCCCGCCCGAGGCACTCCGTCCGGGAGGCGCCGCGACCGTCGTCGATCCCGGCGACGCCGATCGTCCGGCACGCGTGGCGACCTCGGACGCAGAGGTGGAGGCCGACCTCGTGGTCGCCGCCGACGGCGTCCGGTCCGCCGCGCGCCGGGTGCTCTTCCCGGCCCACCCCGGCACCGACTACTCCGGGTTCACCACATGGCGGGTCGTGGTCCCGGTGCCCGGTGCGGAGTTCGCCTCGCACGAGACCTGGGGCCCGGGCCGCATCTGGGGCTCACACCCGCTCAAGGACGGCCGGGTCTACGCCTACGCCGCGGCCGTCACGCCCGCCGGAGAGCACGCCCGCGACGACGAGAAGGCCGAGCTGCTGCGCCGCTACGGCGACTGGCACGCCCCGGTCCCCGCCATCCTCGCCGCCGCCCGCCCCGAGGACGTCCTGCGTCACGACGTCCACCACATCGCCGAGCCGCTGCCTGCCTACCACCGCGGCCGGGTCGCCCTGGTCGGAGACGCCGCGCACGCCATGCCGCCCACGCTCGGCCAGGGCGGCAACCAGGCCATCGAGGACGCGGTGGTCCTCGCGCACCACGGCGGCGACCTCGCCGCCTACACGGCGGCCCGCCTCCCGCGTACGACCGCCGTCGCCCGCCGGGCGGTCAGGGTCGCCCGCCTCAACCTGATGACCGGCCGTGCCGCGATCGCCGTTCGGAACACGACGCTCACCGCCCTGTCCAAGGTCGCGCCCGCGCTGGTCCTGCGCGGCTTCGAGGACATCGCCGACTGGCGGCCGCCGCAGCGGCCGTATGCTTCCAGGCAGGCCCCGGCAGGCAACCACCAGAGGAGCACACCCAGTGAAGGTCGGCTGCATCGGACTCGGTGACATCGCGCAGAAGGCCTACCTTCCGGTGCTCGGTGTCCAGCCCGGGGTCGAACTGCATCTGCAGACCCGCACGCCCGCCACGCTCGCCCGGGTCGCCGACAGCCTCCGCCTGCCGGCCGAGCGGCGGCACGCGGACCTCGACTCGCTCCTCGCCCAGGGCCTCGACGCCGCCTTCGTGCACGCGCCCACCGTCGCGCACCCCGAGATCGTGACCCGGCTGCTGGAGGCGGGGGTGCCGACCTATGTCGACAAGCCGCTCGCCTACCGACTCGCCGACTCCGAGCGGCTGGTGGCGCTCGCCGAGCGGCGCGACGTGAGCCTCGCCGTCGGCTTCAACCGGCGCTACGCCCCCGGCTACGCGCAGTGCGCCGACCATCCGCGCGAGCTGATCCTGATGCAGAAGAACCGGATCGGGCTGCCGGAAGAGCCCCGCTCGATGATCCTGGACGACTTCATCCACGTCGTCGACACACTGCGCTTCCTCGCCCCCGGCCCGGTCGTCGACGTGACCGTACGCGCCCGCGTCGAGGGCGGGCTGCTGCACCATGTCGTGTTGCAGCTCGCCGGGGACGGCTTCACCGCGCTCGGCGTGATGAACCGGCTCAGCGGCTCCGCCGAGGAGATCCTCGAGGTGTCCGGGCAGGACACCAAGAGGCAGGTCATCAACCTCGCCGAGGTCGTCGACCACAAGGGCCAGCCGACCGTGCGGCGGCGCGGGGACTGGGTGCCGGTGGCCCGGCAGCGCGGCATCGAACAGGCGGTGCTGGCCTTCCTCGACGCCGTGCGCGCGGGGAAGGTGCTCAGTGCCCGGGACGCGCTGGCGACTCATGAGCTGTGCGAGCGGGTTGTTCGCGCGGTTCAGGACCGGGCCGCCGCCTGAGTCGCGGCCGCTTCGCCCGTACGCCCTCGGTGGCGCACCAAGCGGCCATGATCAGCAGCGCCGCGTACACCGGCCACTCGCCGAAGCGGACGTACGGTGTGACACCGTCGGCCAGCGGTACCTCGTAGACAGCGCTCGTGCTCGCGTCCGTGCCGAGCCAGGAACCGATCCGCTGCCCGCTCGGGCCGTACACGGCGGAGACACCGGTCAGCGTGGCGTGCACCATGGGCCGGCCGGTCTCGGCGGCGCGCAGTGCGGCGAGTGAGGCGTGCTGCTCAGGGGCCCAGCTCTGCTGGAACGTCGAGGTCGCCGACTGGGCGATCAGCACCTGGGCGCCGTCGTCCGCGAGATTGCGGCTCATGTCGGAGAACGCGGACTCGAAGCAGACCATCGGGCCGATCCGCAGCCCGTGCCCGGCGTTCATCACGACCTGTTCCGTGCCGCGCCTGCGGTCCTCGGACGCCGCCTTACCCACGGAGGTGGCCCAGCCCAGCAGCGAACGGGCCGGTATGTACTCCCCGAAGGGGACCAGCCGCATCTTGTCGTAGCGGGCGCCGGTCGGGCCGTCCGGGCCGACGAGGATCGAGCTCTTGTAGATGCCGGGCTTGTCGGAGCGCCGCGCGTCCACGTTGACCAGGATGTTCGCCCCCGTCTCCCGGGACAGTGCCGCGAGGCGGCGCGCGAAGTCGGGCCGGTCGTCGAGGTCGTAACCGACGCTGCTCTCGCCCCAGACGATCAGGTCGGCGCCCTGGCCGGCCAGCTCGCGGGTGAGCCGCTCCTCCCGGTCGAACCGCCGGTCGGCCCCGCCCACGCCCTGCATGACGCCCGGCTGGACGACGGCGATCCGGACCCGGTCCGCGACGTCGGGGCGCGGGGACCACACCCAGGCGGCGGAGGCGGCGACGGCCACGGCGACGAGGCCGGCCACCGCGGCGACCCGGCACCTGCGTACCGCCACCAGCACCGCCACCGCGACGTTGACAGCCACCACCAGGAAGCTGATCAGCCACACCCCGCCCACCGAGGCGAGCCGCAGCGCGGGCTCCACCTCCCACTGACTGGAGCCCAGCACGCCCCACGGCCCGCCGAGCCCCTGCCAGGAACGGACGAGTTCGATCATCAGCCAGCCGGACGGCAGCACCAGGAGGGCCGCGGTGACCCGTCCCGGTGACGGCCCGGCCGCCAGGAAGCGACGCACCAGCCATCCCCACGGGGCCCACAGGGCACCGAGCAGGGCCGCGATGACGAACGTGAACACATGCAGGTTCGGCAGCAGCCAGTGGTGCATCGCCAGCATGAAGCCGAAACCGCCCCACCAGCCGTCGTACAGCGCCCGCCGCCCGGTCGGCGCGGAGCGCAGCAGTGCCATCCACGGCACCAGGGCGACGTACGCGAACCACCACCACGACGGCTCGGGGAAGGCCAGCACGGGCAGGGCGCCGGCCAGAACGGCGGCGATCGAGCGGCGCCACGGGGAGGCGAGCCGGCGGTTGATCGTCTTCATGCATCGCCTCCTACCCCGTGGTGCTTCCAGTGTGCTCGCAGGCACTGACAACGGGACAGTGGGCGTCCGCTCAGTCGATCATCGCAGGAGCGGTCCGCTCGGGCAGCCGGCGCCATTTCTCCTGGACGACCACCTCGCGCAGCCGCCAGCCGTCGTCCGTGCGCAGCAGCCCGAAGGCGTACCGGCCGCCGCACACGAAATCGGGGGCAAGGGAGCCCGCGGAGCCCTCGCCGTTGTCGGCGAACCGCATCGGATTGATGTAGTCGGCCTGGACCCTGGCCGTGTCGCCGATGTCCTGCTCCAGGATCCCGAAGCGCACCCTGCGGTTGACGATCAGGTGCTGGCGCATCGAGAACAGCCGCATGCTCCGCGCGAGCCACGCGGCGACGCTCCCGGCGTCCCCCTCGATGCCGCCGGCCGAGCGGTAGTCCGCGCGTCCGTCGGGGGCGAACAGGCTCCGGTACGCCTCCCAGTCGCCGTCGTCCACGGCCACGGCATAGTCGGTGATCATTCCGTCGACCGCCAGCCGGTCCCTCAGGGTGGCGAGCTCCACACGCTGCGTCATCGGCTCAGTGTTGGGCATGAGGTGCACGGAGCCAAGGGGGCGTGCGGCGATATTCGGCGGAGGTCCGGGTGCCATGGACGCTCGCGGCGGCGGGAGGGCGTCCCGAGCCGCCGTACGCGTTCGATGTCAGTGACCCCTTCTAGTCTGCCGACCATGAGCAGATGGATGTCGGACACCCGGGTCCTGACCGAACAGGCCGCGCAGTACCGGGCGCTCGCCGAGCGCGGCGATCTGCCAGAGCTCGCCCGCGCCGTCATGCGGGCCGCCTGCGCGAACGGCTCCATGACGGGTGTGGGCTCGGAGAACATGGAGCTCCTGCGGGCGCTGCCCGACAAGTACCGGCTGGAGCTCGCCGAAGCGTGGGCCCGTTGGTACGCCCACGTGGAGGACGACTGGTCGGCCGAGGAGTTCAGGCGCGATCCGGGATACCTGCGCACCGAACTGCTCATGGTTGCCTGCGGAGTCGCCCGGGGGCTCGACGGGGACCTGCTGGCTGCCGAACGCCAGGAGCGGCTCCACGGGTTGCGGGACCAGTACCTCATCTGGTCGACCCACCGGATCTGGGAACTGGCCGACGCGGAGCTCGCGGCCGGGCGTGTCCCCGACGCGGACGTCCTGGCCGCGTTCCGGCGCACCGGTGCGGCGGTGAACTTCCCGGGTCTGCGTCGCACGCAGGCGGCGGCCAACGGCGCGGAACCCGGAATGCGCGACCTGCTGGCCCGCTTCCCCGGGCCGCTGCTCAATCCCGGTGAACCGTGGGCCGACACCGCTCTCGAGGAAGCCACCGCCGAAGGAGAGCCGTGGCAGCGGCTGTTGGAGCACGCGGCCCCCGCCGGCGCGCACGCACCCTCGGCGAAGTGGAGACGGACCGGATCGGCTCTGATGGACGCCATCGGCCCAGAAGCGGCGCGACGAGCGGTGCTGAGGTGGATCGAGCCGGCTGACCGGGCCCGCACCGTCCCGCTCCTCGGTCATCCGCACCTCCCGTTCGATGTGAACGCGTGCTTCGACCCGTACAACTCCCATGTGCTGCGTGGCCTCGCCTGGATGCTCGCCCTTCTTCCGCCGCTGCCGGACACGGTCCACGCTCTCGTCGGCCTCGTGGAGACGTCCCTGGATCCTCGGTCCGGAGACACTCCGCGCTCGCCTCAGGTGGCGGAGGCGGGCATCGTCGCCCTGGGGCTGATCGGGGACCGGGCGGCCCGGGCGGAGCTGGACACCTTGAGCAGGTGGGTCACGCACAAGGGCACGCTGCGGTGCATACACAAGGCCCGTGCGGTGCTCTGATCAGAGCGGTCGCCGGTCCGTCCCGGCCCGCAGCTGTTCGAAGGCGGTGGGGCCGGGCCGGTCCCTCAGGAAGTCCTTGATGCGGCGGGCGCATTCCTGTGGTGTGGTGCGGCTGGTGTCGCACTCCATGTCGTAGACGCCGTGCGCGTGCACCTGCTCCAGCTGGCCGGCGGCGAGGCCGGGCGGCCGGTCACCCCGCGCGCGCTCCCGGCGCTCCAGTTCCTCCGGTGAGCAGTGCACCTTGACGAGAACGACGTCCTGCGGCACGAAGAGCGACAGACAGTCCCTCAGCCGCCACTCGGCGCTCAGCACATGGTCGACGACGACGTTGTTGCCGGCCGCGGCCATGCCGGCGGCCGCACGGTGGAAGCCCTGCCAGGTGCGGTGCAGGACGGTGGCGATCCGGTCCGGCGGCACCGGGGTGCGGGAGCGCATCGCGTGGAAGGCGTCGACCGGCAGGTGGAAATACGGCTCGTCGAGGATCCGCAGCAGCTCGGTCGCGATGCTCGACTTGCCCGAACTGGACGTGCCGTTGAGGAAGATGACGAGGCCGCGGCGAGCGGGTACGTGATCCAGATGCTCCATGGAGCGGATCCTAGGCACGTGGGACCCGGGCGGGTCCGGGTGTCCTGCCCTCAGGCGGCCTCGATGATCTCACCGCGGATGGCTGCCGCCCACTCGACCACCAACAGCTCGTACTCCGCACGCTCCTGAGCGGACAGCGAGCCGCCCGCGCGCAGCCACAGAGCGCGAATTTCCTCGTTCACCTCGGCAGCAGACCGCACGGAACCAGGGTCTAAGAAATGGGGGGACATACGAACAAGCCTAGGGGCAAGGACTGACAGTGCGCTACCGGACGGCTACGCACAACGTATGTGATTGGTCACGGGAATTGGCGGGGGCGTGCGTACTGACTCATCGGTCAGCAGGCCGGGCACGGCGTGGCCGCCCAGGGGGCGCCGCGGTGCGTCAGCCCGCCGACTCCGCCGCATGCGGGCTCAGGACGCCCGCCGCCACCAGCACGATGATGACGATGCCGAGGGCGACGCGGTAGTAGACGAACGGCATGAAGCTCTTGGTCGAGATGAACTTCATGAACCATGCGATGACCGCGTAACCGGTCACGAACGCGATCACCGTCGCGAAGATCGTCGGGCCCCAGGTGACGTGGTCGCTCTCCATCGCGTCCTTGAGTTCGAAGAGGCCGGAGGCGAGGACGGCGGGGATCGCGAGCAGGAAGGAGTAGCGGGCCGCGGCCTCGCGCTGGTAGCCCATGAAGAGGCCGCCGCTGATGGTCGCGCCGGAGCGGGAGACGCCGGGGATGAGCGCCGCGGACTGGCACAGGCCGAAGATCAGGCCGTCCTTCACGTTCAGATCCTCCAGCGACTTGCGCTGTTTGGCGGCGCGGTGCCGGCCCCCCGACTCGTCGCGTGCCGCCAGCCGGTCGGCGACGCCGATGACGACGCCGACGACGATCAGCATGGTCGCCGTGATGCGCAGGTCACGGAACGGGCCCTCGATCTGGTCCTTCAGTGTCAGGCCGAGCACGCCGATCGGGATCGAGCCGACGATCACCAGCCAGCCCATCTGGGCGTCGTGGTCCCGCCGCATCTCCTTGTTGGCCAGCGACCGCGTCCACGCCGAGATGATCCGCCCGATGTCCTTGCGGAAGTAGATCAGTACCGCCGCCTCCGTGCCGATCTGGGTGATCGCGGTGAAGGCCGCGCCCGGGTCCTCCCAGCCCGAGAACGCCGCGGTCAGCCGCAGATGCGCGCTCGAGGACACGGGGAGGAACTCGGTCAGGCCCTGGACGAGTCCGAGGATGAGCGATTCAAACCAAGACATGGAGTTACGGAGTCCAAGTGCTGATCGTGGCAAGGGATGGCGGAGGACACCGCGTCGGCGGCACAGAGATCGCGCGGGTCGAGGGGCAGCGTAGCGCCCCTCGATGACGGCTCCGGCACAGGGGGCTCGGCCGGCGCTCGCCCCGCACCTGCCATACCGGTGTTGACCTGCTGCGGGGCCGCCGCTTACGTTGCAGCGAGCGGAAAGCGCTTGCTGCCTCCGTCGCCCGTCCCTACGACGCCCGCCTGGCGTCGCCCGTTGTCCCGGAGGAGTCCGATCCACCCATGGCCACAGCCGAGACCTCTCCAGGGACGCACCAGCGGCACGACCCTTCCCGCCCGGCCCCGCTGACCGGCCGCCGCATCAGGGTCGCCGTGATCGGCACCGGCGCCATCGCCCGCGACTCCCACCTGCCCGCGCTCGCCAGGCTCGCCGAGGAGGGCGAGACGGAGATCGTCGCCGCCGTGGACATCACCGCGGAGTCGGCCGAGGACTTCTGCACGGTCGCCGCCGCGACCGTGGCCGCGGCCAGGGCTGAGGTCGAGGCCGCGGCTGAGGCGCCCCGTGCCTACACCGATCTCGACGTGATGCTCCGTGAGCAGCGCCCCGACCTGGTCGTCATCTGCACGCCGCCCACCCTGCACCGCGACCAGACCGTCGCCGCGCTGCGTGCCGGCGCCTGGGTGTGGTGCGAGAAGCCGCCGGTGCCGAGTCTCGCGGACTTCGACGCCGTGGAGGCGCAGGAGGGCAGGGACGGCGGCCCCTACGCCTCGATCGTCTTCCAGCACCGCTTCGGCTCCGGCACCCGGCACGTACGACGGCTGCTCGCCGAGCGCGCCATGGGACGCCCGCTCGTCGCGCACTGCCAGACCACCTGGTACCGGGACACCGCCTACTACGCGGTGCCCTGGCGCGGCCGCTGGCAGACCGAGGGCGGCGGCCCCGCGATGGGGCACGGGATCCATCAGATGGATCTGCTGCTCGACCTGCTCGGACCCTGGAGCGAGGTGCGCGCCATGGCCGGCCGGCTGGTGCACGACGTCGAGACGGAGGACGTGTCGACAGCTCTCGTCCGCTTCGCGAACGGTGCGATGGCGACCGTCGTGAACAGCGTGCTGAGCCCCGACGAGGTCAGCCGCATCCGCATCGACTGCGAGCGCGCCACCGTCGAACTCACCCATCTGTACGGGCACCGCAACGACGACTGGCGCGTCACACCGGCCCGGGGCGTGCCGGACGCCGAGGCCGGGGCCTGGCAGGACTTCGGCGCGGACCGGCCCAGTTCGCATCTGGAGCAGCTGCGGGAACTGGTCGCGAGCATGCGCGCGGGAGAGCGGCCGCGCAGCAGCGGCGCGGACGGGCGCACGAGCCTGGAGCTGATCGCCGCGCTGTACAAGTCGGCGTTCACGGACGCGACGGTGCGGGCGGGGGAGATCGGCCCCGGAGACCCCTTCTACTCGGCGATGCACGGGGATGCGCCCGGCTGGGCGCCTGTCATGGGTGAGCGGGCCGCGTCGGGTGAGGAAGCCGCCGCGTGACCGGGCTCCGTATCGTCCACGCGCACGGCGACCGCGTCACCGTGACCGAGTCGGCCACCGGCGTCGAACTGCTCTCCTACGTCTACCGGCCGGAGGCGGCCTGGGAGGCCCCGAAGCCGTACGTCCACCCGCTGCGGACCCTCGCCGGTGACGTCGTCACCGACTACCGGCCCAACGACCACCGCTGGCACAAGGGCCTGTCGCTGACGGCCTCGCATCTGTCCGGGGCCAACCTGTGGGGAGGCAACTCCTACGTCCACGGGCAGGGGTATCTCGAACTCCCCGAGCGCGTCGGGTCGATGCGGCACGTCGGCTTCGACGAGGTCTCCTCGGACGGTGACCGTGTCGTCATCGCCGAGCGGCTGACCTGGCATCCCCACGGCGGTGAGCTGTGGGCCGACGAGCGGCGCCGGGTCGAGGTGCACGACATCGAGCCGGAGTCCGGCTCATGGGCCCTGACCTGGACGAGCGCCGTGACGAACCGGCGTGACGAGCCGCTGCGGTTCGGCAGTCCCACCACCGCCGGGCGCGGCATGGCCGGTTACACGGGCCTGTTCTGGCGCGGTCCGCGCGCCTTCCAGGGCGGCCGGATCATCGCCCCGGACGCCGAGGGACCCGGCCTGATGGGCGAACAGGCGCCCTGGCTGGCCTACTCGGGCGAGCACGACGGCACCGACGGCCACGCGACCCTCGTCTTCGCGCACGCCCCCGAGAACGACCACGCCGGCGACCGGGGCGCCCACCCCGCCCACTGGTTCGTACGCAACGAGCCCTTCGCGGGCGTGGCCCCGTCCTGGGCGTTCCACGCCGAGCTGGAACTGGCGCCCGGCGACACCCTCACCCGCCGCTACCGGGTCGTCGTGGCCGACGGGGCGTGGGAGCGGGAAGAGGTCGTCAAGTACCTGGAGTCGCATTCCTGGTAGTCACCAGGGAGGTCGCGGACGCCTCGGCGCCACCCGCGCGGCCGACTGTCTACGCCGCCGAGGGTCCCGCCACCGTCCAGCCCGGCGCCTGGGGGTGTGCCGCCAGGTCCTCGTGGCGCACCGGGTCGCCGCATGCCCGGCAGGTGACGACCGGGACCAGTTCGTTGCCGCAGACGTGCTCGATCACCATGGGGCGGTCGTCGTCCTCGCGCAGATGGCGGTCGCCCCATGCCATGAGGGTCATCAGGACCGGCTCCAGCTCCAGTCCCGCCCGCGTCGGCCGGTACTCGAAGCGCTGCGGACGTTCGCTGTAGGCGCGCTTGGTGAGGATGCCGGCGTCGACGAGGCGGCGCAGCCGGGTGGCCAGGATGTCGCGCGGGGCGCCGATGTTGCGCACGAGCTGGTCGAAGCGGCCGTTGCCGAGGCACACCTCGCGCAGGACGAGCAGCGAGTACTTCTCGCCGACGAGCGCCAGGGCGTCGGCGATGGAACAGGGGCGCGGGTCTTTGGTGGCGGCCATGGCGCTCAGTCTAGGCGGCGGGTTCAACTTTCCAACCTGATGGGTTTGATTTTCCAACCCGCGAGGCTATGGTGAGTTTGGATTTCCTACTCATCAGTAATCGGGAGGCCCGCACCATGCGTGACGCAGTCATCGTCGAAGCCGTACGCACGCCCGTGGGGAAGGGCAAGCCGAACGGCTCCCTGGCCCACGTCCACCCCGTCGAGCTCCTCGCCCACACCCTGCGCACCCTCGTCGAGCGCTCGGGCGTCGACCCGGCCCTGATCGACGACGTCATCGGCGGCACCGTCGACCAGGTCGGCGAGCAGGCCATGAACACCACCCGCTACGCCGCCCTGTCAGCGGGCTTCCCGGAGACGGTCCCGGCGACCACCGTGGACCGCCAGTGCGGCTCCTCCCAGCAGGCCGTGCACTTCGCCGCCCAGGGCGTCATCTCGGGCGCGTACGACCTGGCCGTCGCCTGTGGCGTCGAGTCGATGAGCCGGGTGCCGATGTGGTCGAACGTGCCGCCCGGCAAGGACCCCTTCGGGCCCGGCATCGCCGAGCGCTACCCGGAGGGGCTCGTCCCGCAGGGCATCAGCGCCGAGCTCATCGCCGCCAAGTGGTCGATCACCCGCGAGCAGATGGACGCGTTCGCCGTCTCCTCGCACCAAAAGGCGGCCGCGGCCTGGGACAAGGGCCTCTTCGACACCGAGGTCGCGCCCCTGGACGGGGTCTCCCGCGACGAGTGCGTACGGCCGGGCAGCACACCCGAGGTGCTCGCCGGCCTCAGGCCCGCCTACCACGACCCGGTGTTCGCCGAGCGCTTCCCGCAGATCGAGTGGAACGTCACCGCGGGCAACGCCAGCCCCGTCAACGACGGCGCCTCCGCCGTCCTCGTCACCTCCTCCGAGACCGCCGCCCGCCTCGGCCTGCGCCCCTTGGCCCGGCTGCACAGCTTCGCGGTCACCGGATCCGACCCGGTCCTCATGCTCACCGGGGTGATCCCGGCGACGGAGAAGGTGCTGCGCCGGGCGGGCCTGGCCCTCGGCGACATCGACCTCTTCGAGGTCAACGAGGCATTCTCCAGCGTGGTCCTGGCCTGGCAGCAGGAGACCGGCGCCGACCTGGCCAAGGTCAACGTGCACGGCGGGGCGATCGCGATAGGCCACCCGCTCGGCGCCAGCGGCACCCGGCTCACGACCACCCTGGTGCACGCGATGCGCGAGCGCGGCGCCCGCTACGCGCTCCAGACGATGTGCGAGGCGGGCGGCCTCGCCAACGCGATGATCCTGGAGACGGTGTAGCCGGATCCGGTCCGCGGGCGGCGGGGCGGCTCAGCGGCCGCGCAGGTGGTGGCGTTTGCGCCAGGCCACCACCACGCCGGCCAGTGCCGGTACGGCGATACAGGCCAGCGCGATCAGGAACGCGGGCGAGGTCGGCGTGGAGGCACGGGCGCCGGCGACCACGTACGCCGCGGTGTTCGGGATCGACCCGAGCGCCGTCGCCAGCAGGAACGGGACGTAGCCCATCCGCGAGACGGCGGCGGCGTAGTTCGCGGCCCAGAACGGCACACCGGGGAACAGCCGCACCGCCAGCATCGAGCGGAAACCGTGCTTGCTGAACTGGCCGTCCGCAGCCTTCAGCCACCGGCCGCGCAGCAACGGGCGCAGCGCCTCCTGGCCCAGCAGCCGGCCCAGCCCGAAGGCGATGCCCGCGCCCAGCACCGTGCCCGCCAGGGCCGCGCCGATGCCCCACTCGGAGCCGAAGAGCGCGCCCGCCGCGAGGTTCAGCAGCGGCCGCGGCACGAATGCCACCGTGACCAGGCCGTACGCCACCGCGAACAGCACCACCGCGGCCGAGCCCTCGATCTGCGGCGGCCAGCCGTTCGCCAGGAGCTTCTGCGGCTCGAAGAGCAGCACGGACGACGCGGCCGCCGCGAGCAGGAGCACGAGCAGGGACAGTCGCGACCACGGCGAGAGCAGCGTTCTCGTGCAGCGCGCTGCGAAACCCACGGGCCCCGCGACGGGGACCGGGACAGGTACGGGCGCGGGGACGGCGAGCCCCGTGGCGGCGGGCCGGGGAGGGGCGGTGGCGGTGCCCCCAGAGCGGGTGGTGGCATCGTCGAGCATCCGGCGACAGTAACCGACAAAGATGTGTGATCGCCGTATGGTTCGTCTCATGAGCGTCACAGGTGCGGGAACAACAGAAGTTCCGCGCAGTGATCTGGCCGACACGGTCCTGGAGCGGCTCACCGCCACGTACGCCGCCGCCGCGGACCCCGAGCGGGCCGCCACCGCCGGGGCGTACATGAAGGACGTCGCCCCCTTCCTCGGCGTCCCCACGCCCGAGCGCCGAGCCCTGTCGCGCACCGTCCTTCAGGGCACACCGCGCCCCGACGAGGCCGACTGCACCGCCATCGCCCTGCGCTGCTGGCGGCTGCCCGAGCGCGAGTACCACTACTTCGCCGTCGACTACCTGCGCCGGCACGTGGGGCGCTGCTCCTCCGGCTTCCTTCCGGTGGCCCGGCACCTCGTCACCACCGTCCCCTGGTGGGACACCGTCGACGCGCTCGCCGCGCATGTCGTCGGCGGGCTCGTCGCGGCCGATCCGAAGCTCACCGCGGACATGGACGCCTGGATCGTCGACGGCGACCTGTGGGTCGCCCGCACCGCCCTGCTCCACCAGCTCCGTTACAAGGAACACACCGACACCCGGCGACTCTTCGCCTACTGCCTGCGCCAGTCCGGGCACACCGACTTCTTCGTCCGCAAGGCGATCGGCTGGTGCCTGCGCGAGTACGCCAAGACCGACCCGGACGCCGTACGGGACTTCCTGGCACGGGAGCGGGGGCGGTTCGCTCCGCTGTCGGTGCGGGAGGCGCTGAAGAACATCGGGGCGTAGGACCGTCGCGAGGGAGGGACGCAGGCCGCGAACTCCCCATCAGCGGAAAACCATTCGACGCCGGGCGCGGTGTCGACGATGATCGACGTCATGTTCCGGCACGCCTTCCTCTTCGCAGCATCCGCGGTCGCGGATGCCCCGAAGGCTGCCGTTCTCGTCTTCCTGGCTGCCGTCGACGGCGCCCGAAGCTGACCCTCCCCGGACAGTCCGGCGGACCCCGCAGGGGGAGGGTCGGCAAGTCCTTGGGGGTCCTCCTCTCCTACGCAGAGACTTCGAGGTACAGCCATGTCCAAGACGGCATACGTGCGCACCAAGCCACATCTGAACATCGGCACGATGGGTCATGTCGACCACGGCAAGACCACGTTGACCGCCGCCATCACCAAGGTCCTCGCCGAGCGCGGGTCCGGCACGTTCGTGCCCTTCGACCGCATCGACCGGGCGCCGGAGGAGGCCGCGCGCGGCATCACCATCAACATCGCGCACGTCGAGTACGAGACCGACACCCGCCACTACGCGCACGTCGACATGCCCGGCCACGCCGACTACGTCAAGAACATGGTCACCGGCGCCGCGCAGCTCGACGGGGCGATCCTCGTCGTCTCCGCGCTCGACGGGATCATGCCGCAGACCGCCGAGCACGTGCTGCTCGCCCGGCAGGTGGGCGTCGACCACATCGTCGTCGCCCTCAACAAGGCCGACGCCGTCGACGACGGCGAGGATGCCGCGCTCGTCGACCTCGTCGAGCTGGAGGTCCGCGACCTGCTCTCCGAGCACGGATACGGCGGCGACGCCGCGCCCGTCGTACGGGTGTCGGGGCTGAAGGCCCTGGAAGGGGACCCGAAGTGGACGGCGGCCGTCGAGGCGCTGCTCGACGCGGTGGACACGTACGTGCCGATGCCGGAGCGGTATGTGGACGCGCCCTTCCTGCTGCCCGTCGAGAACGTGCTCACCATCACCGGCCGGGGGACCGTCGTCACCGGGGCGGTCGAGCGCGGCACCGTGCGGGTGGGCGACCGGGTCGAAGTGCTCGGCGCCGGGCTGGAGAGCGTGGTCACCGGCCTGGAGACGTTCGGCAAGCCGATGGACGAGGCGCAGGCCGGGGACAACGTGGCGCTGTTGCTGCGCGGGGTTCCGCGGGACGCCGTCCGGCGGGGGCATGTGGTCTCGGCGCCGGGGAGTGTCGTGCCGCGGAGTCGTTTCTCCGCGCAGGTGTATGTGCTGTCGACGCGTGAGGGCGGTCGCTCGACGCCGGTTTCCAGTGGGTACCGGCCTCAGTTCTACATTCGTACGGCGGATGTGGTGGGGGACGTCGACCTGGGGGAGGCAGGTGTCGCGCGGCCCGGGGAGACGGTCACGATGACCGTTGAGCTGGGGCGTGAGGTGCCTTTGGAGCCTGGTCTCGGTTTCGCCATTCGTGAGGGTGGACGGACCGTCGGGGCGGGGACCGTGACAGCCGTCGAGTGAGGGTGGTCGCGGAGTGGGGGACTGCGGGGCTGTCGCGGCTGGTCGCGCCCGTGCGGCGGAGCCGCATATCGACACAGCCCCGCGCCCCTGAAGGGGTGCTCCCCGTGCCTCCCCGTGCCCCGTGCCGGAAATCCACCGGCACAATGAGGAGGTGAACGAGCCCATACCCGTCACCCGGTCCGTCGACCACGGCACCGCCAAGCTGATGCCCGACGTCGATCGGAAGCGGGCCTGGCTGCTCACCGTCGACGGGGCTCCCCAGTCGTATGTCGATCTGGACGAGCCGGAGCACCTGGAGTTCGAGTACGCGCGCCGCCTCGGCCATGTCCTGGACACCGTCGCCGAGGCGGGGCGGGCGCTGGACGTGCTGCACCTCGGAGGTGGGGCGCTCACGCTGCCCCGCTATCTGGCCGCGTCCCGGCCCGGCTCGCGGCAGGATGTCGTCGAGGCCGACGGTGGACTGATGGAGCTGGTCGTGGAGCATCTGCCGGTTCCGGACGGGGCCGGCATCCGGCTGCACGCCGGGGACGCGCGTGCCTGGCTGGAGACGGCCCCGGACGACTCCGCGGACGTGCTGGTCGCCGATGTCTTCGGCGGCTCACGGGTGCCGGCGCACCTGACGTCGGTCGCGTACGCCCGAGAGGCCGAGCGGGTGCTGCGGGGGAGCGGCGTCTATCTGGCCAACCTCGCCGATGCCGCGCCGTTCGCCTTCCTGCGCTCCCAACTCGCCACCTACGCCACGCTGTTCGAGGAGCTGGTGCTGATCGCCGAGCCGGGTGTGCTGCGCGGCCGGCGGTTCGGCAACGCGGTGCTCGTCGCCTCGCACCGGCCCCTCGA
Organism: Streptomyces sp. NPDC057623; assembly: GCF_042800355.1. NCBI lineage: Bacteria > Bacillati > Actinomycetota > Actinomycetes > Kitasatosporales > Streptomycetaceae > Streptomyces > Streptomyces sp. NPDC057623. The sequence goes on along the minus strand of NZ_JBHVGZ010000007.1, from coordinate 247,729 downwards.
CACGGTGGCCCTCGCCCGGCTCACCGCCTCCGACGCCTTCCCGGCCCGGGTCGAACACGGGCTCGCCCTGCGGCAGTTCATCGGCGGGGCGCGGCCGGTGCGGGACGAGGACGCAGTGCCGTCTCCCGAGCCCCCCGACGGGGCTTTCGGCATCGGCTGAGTCACGTCGGGCACCGGCGGTCACGCGCTGGGTACGGCGCCGTGGCGGTCGGTCCTCGGGTGGGCTGCGGCTGGGCTTCGGGCGGGCCGCGGACGGGCCTGGGGCGGGCTCCGGGCGGAGCTTTCGCCGGTACGACGCTCGTCACATCGCAGCACCCTGTTCCCGGTTCCTACTCATGGGTAACATGGCGGCCATGAGCGCAGACCAGATGTCGATCGGCGAGATGCTCGCCGCCACCGTGCCGATGGCCCGGACCCTGAACCTCCAGTTCCTGGAGACCACGCCGGAGAAGGCCGTGGTGGCTCTGCCCGACCAGAGCGAGTACCACAACCACGTGGGCGGACCGCACGCCGGCGCCATGTTCACGCTCGGGGAGTCCGCCAGCGGGGCGATCGTGCTGGCCGCGTTCGGCGACCAGCTCTCGCGTGCCGTGCCGCTCGCCGTGAGTGCCGAGATCTCCTACAAGAAGCTCGCCATGGGCGTCGTCACGGCCACCGCGACGCTGGGCCGCCCGGCCGCCGAGGTCGTCGCCCAGCTGGACGCGGGGGAGCGCCCCGAGTTCCCGGTGGCCATCGAGATCCAGCGCGGTGACGGGGCCGTCACCGGGGAGATGACCGTCGTCTGGACCCTGCGGCCGAACGGCTGAGCCCTACGGCGCGGTGGCGAGCAGGGGCCCTGGACGGGCCCCTGTCCCCTTTCACCCGGCGCACCTCCGGGCGGCCCGGCACTCAGGCCGCGAGTCGGCCCCTGCTCGCCCCGGTGTCCTCCAGGCGCGCCACGAACTCCTTCAGCCAGGCCACGAACTCCGGCCCCAGGTCCGCCCGGTCGCACGCCAGCCGAACCACCGTGCGCAGGTAGTCCGCCTTGTCGCCGGTGTCGTAGCGCAGGCCGTCGAACACGACTCCGTGGACCGTCCCGCCCGCCGCGAGCTCCTGTAGGGCGTCGGTCAGCTGGATCTCGCCGCCGCGCCCTGGCGGGGTGCGGTCCAGGACGCCGAACACGGCCGGGTCGAGGACGTAGCGGCCGATGACCGCGTAGTGGCTCGGCGCGTCCTCGCGCGACGGCTTCTCCACCAGGCCCGTGACGCGGACGACGCCGTCCTCACCCGACGGTTCGACGGCCGCGCAGCCATAGAGGTGGATCTGCTCGGGCGGGACCTCCATGAGGGCGACCACACTGCCCTCGTAACGGTCGCGGGCCTCCAGCATCCGGCTGAGCAGGGTCTCGCGCGGGTCGATGAGGTCGTCGCCCAGGAGGACGGCGAACGGCTGGTCGCCGACGTGCTGGCGGGCGCACAGCACCGCGTGACCGAGACCGAGGGGATCGCCCTGGCGGATGTGGTGGATGTCGGCGAGCCGGGCCGGGTCGCGCACCGCGTCCAGCCGTACGGTGTCGCCCTTGGCCGCGAGTGCCTGCTCCAGCGCGAAGGCGTGGTCGAAGTGGTCCTCGATGGCCCGCTTGTGCCGGCCGGTGATCATCAGTACGTCGTCGAGACCGGCCGCCGCGGCCTCCTCCACGAGACGTACTGGATGGCCGGCTTGTCGACGACCGGCAGCATCTCCTTGGGGGTCGCCTTGGTCGCGGGCAGGAAGCGCGTGCCGAGTCCCGCCGCCGGGACGACCGCCTTGCGGACGGTGCGGATTTGTTCGGGAGTGGGCTCGGACGGGGGTGTCGTGTGGGGGACGATCATGCGGCTCATGGTGGAACACGGGGATGAGAGCCCGCCGAGAGAAACCTCGGAGCTTGCTGTGCGGCATGCGGAATTGAAGATTCCGTGGACCAGCGCTCCTTGCCTGCACACAACTTGACGCCGGCAGCGGCGGCGATTTCGAATGTGGGTGCGGATACCGGCGGTAACTTTTCTGAATTTCTTGCTTTTTGAACGTCGGTCACTCGAACTTCTTGTTTCCTGTGCGTTGCTTGTGCGAAAGTGAGCGACCCGATAGCCGGTCCACATCCGACGCGGCCTAGGTACGCACCAATCAAGCACCTGCTTTCCGATGGACGCGCATTCCCCTTGCCGTCCTGCGGCTGGGAAGGAAATGGTTCAGTGCAATCCCCTTACCCCCCACGACCGCCGTACCCGCCACGGCCCGGGGTGAGCCCCGGAGAGTCCGACCGCGATCTCGTCGCGAGCCTGGGCGAAGCCGAAGCGAACGCGCATGCCGTCGCCCTGCTGATGGCGCGGCACTGGCGTGCCACCCACGACTACGCGGCCATCTGCCTGGTGTCCACGGCGAGTTCGGCCGCCATGGTGGCCGCCGCGGCGTTCCATCGCGTGCTCGGCCGGCCCGCCGGCGGCGCGCTGCGCCCTCAGCTGCTCACGGCCGTACGGGATCTGGTGAAGGAGTGGGCGGCCGACGGCGGTATTTCCGCCCTCCTGCCGGAACTCGGCAAACCGACGGGCGGGCGCGGGCTGCGCGCCGCACGATCCGTGACGCCCGAAAGGCGGCAAATCGCCGAGCGCGCATTCCTGGCGCTGCCGGGGGCCTCGCAATGCATCCTCTGGCACGCCGAGGTCGAAGCCGAACTGATAACCATACCCGCCGGTCTGCTGGGGGTGGATGCGGCCACCGCGTCGGCGGCGCTGGAGGGGGTGCGCGAGCAATTCCGGACGGGCTGCGTCCGCGCCCACCGCGAACTCGCGCCCACCCGGGAATGCCGCTACTACAACCGCCTCCTCGATGTCCCCATGCGCCGGGGCGGTGCCCTGCTGCCCGATGTCCAACAGCATCTGGCGGAGTGCCGCTACTGCCGTCACGCCGCCGAGCAGCTCAGCCATTTCGAGGGCGGCTTGGGCGTCCTGCTCGCCGAAACCGTGCTCGGCTGGGGCGCCCGGCGCTATCTCGACTCCCGGCCCGGACGGGGTGGCTCCGCAGCGACGCCCTGCGACCGCCGGCGACGCGGCGGACGGCACCGCCCGGAGCGGCTCGACCCACCGCGCGCACGCGCGAAGGCCGTCGCCGTGGGAGTCGGCGTCACCTCGCTCGCCCTGCTCGTGACGGTCCTCACCGCCAAGGGCTGGACCGAGGAGAACGGCGTACCCGGCCCGCACGCCACATGGGGCGCGCCCAGCGGCAGGACCGTCCACCCGGGCGCCGCTTCCCCGCCGCCCTCCGGCGGATCCCCGTCGGCCGCCTCGGCCGAGGAGCCCGTCGAGATCGCCCAGGGCAGGCTCCGCAACCTCGACCGCGGCCTGTGCCTGGACCTGCGCGACGGCGAGGTCCGCACCGGCGCCCGGGCCGAGCTGGCGCAGTGCTCGTCCGTCGTGTCCCAGCAGTGGTCGTACCGGGACAACGGTCTGCTGCGCAGCGCTGCCGACCCCACCCTGTGCCTTGACTCCGACCCCGACGAGGGCACGGTCGTCCTGGCGAGCTGCCTCGCGCACGCCGGGGAGGTGCGCTACGACCTCACCGTCCACGGCGAGCTCCTGCCCCGCCGCTCCGAGGGGCTGGCGGTCGCGTCCGGCAAGGGCGTGAGCGTGGTGCTCGACGAGCGGGACGGGTCAAAGGCTCAGCGCTGGATGCTCGACGGCGGGCTCGCGGAGGTACGCGAGGACAGACCCGACGACAGACCCGACGAAGGGCTCCAGCGGGAGAAGCCGGACGGTGAGAAGGGCGCCGCGCCCGAGCGCGAGTCGCCGGACGGCGCCGTCCCCGAACCGCCGCAGGGCGGGCCGGCCGTGCCGGAGGAGGATCCTCAGCCGTCGTACGAGACGCGGTACGTCCAGGACGAACCCGGTGACGGGGCCGAGCCCGCCGCCCCTGCCGTGGTGGCTCTCCCGGCCGAGGTACCGGCCCCCGTGGCCACGGCCGTCGGCACCGCCACGACCAAGCTCGACTCCGTTCGCCACGAGTCAGGGGCCATCCCGTCGGGGTGACCCTTCGGCCCTTTCGACTTCTGATCGACGTCTGACGTCATTCGGCCGTTTCTCGTTCACGTCATTGACACGAGTCACCCTGGTTCATAGTTTTCCCGCCGCGCCAGTGGTGTCCCAGCTCACGAACGCGAAGGTGGACCCGTGATCCGTCGTACGACCGTCGCACTGATGGCCCTCGCGGCCGCGCTCGTCACCCCCGTGCCCGCCCAGGCCGCCGACGACCCCGTCGTCCGCACCGCCGCGGGCTGAGTCCGGGGGGAAACACCGCCGAGGGACGCCAGTTCCTCGGCATCCCCTACGCCGAGCCGCCCGTCGGACAGCTCCGCTGGAGGGAGCCGCGGCCCGTCCGGCCCTGGCAAGGAGTGTGCGCGGCGGGGGACTTCGGCAACAAGTGCGTGCAGGGGGCGAGTTGGGACCCCGGCTACGAGCGGCCCAGCCACACCGAGGAATGTCTCGACCTCAATGTGTACGCCCCCGCGGGGGCCGCCCGTCGTGCGGTCCTGGTCTGGTTCCACGGGGGAGGACTCACCGGCGGGGCCGGCCAGGACGTCGTCCCCGACACCTTCGCCCGGCAGACCGGCACCGTCGTCGTCACCGTCAACTACCGCCTCGGGGCGATGGGCTTCCTCGCCACGGCCGGCCTCGACGACGAGGCGCGCGACGGGGTCTCAGGCAACTTCGGCATGCTCGACCAGCAGGCCGCGCTGCGCTGGGTCCGGGCCAACATCGGCCGCTTCGGAGGCGACCCGGGCCGCGTGACCGTCGCGGGCGAGTCGGCGGGCGGTCGCTCGGTCTGCACCCAGCTGGCCTCGCCGTCGGCGAAGGGCCTCTTCAGGGCGGGGATCATCCAGAGCGGGGCGTACGGCGAATGCGGTGCGCGTCCGCACCGGACGGCCGTGTCCCAGGGCGCCGCCTTCGCGAAGCGACTCGGCTGCACCGGCCTGGCCTGTCTGCGCGCCAAGCCGGCCGCCGAGATCCTGGCCGCGCAGAACGGCTTCGACTGGGCGCCGGTGGTCGGCGGCGCCTTCCTGCCGAGGCAGCCGCAGGAGGCGTTCGAGCGCGGGGCCGCCGCCGGGGTGCCGGTCATGAACGGGGCGAACCAGGACGAGGGCCGACTGTTCGCCTTCAGCCGCTTCGACCTGAACGGCACGCCGCTCACCGCCGACCAGTACCCGGCCGTCATGCGGGCCGACTACGGCGACGAGGCCCTCGCGCGCTACCCCCTCTCGGCTTACCTGTCCCCGACCCTCGCCTACGCCACCGCCCAGGGCGACGAGATGTTCGCCTGCTCGGCGCTCCGCCTCGACGGCACGCTCGCGGACGCGGCCAGGTCTACGCGTACGAGTTCGCCGACCGCACCTCCCCGCCCTTCGCCTCCCTGCGCGACCTCGGCACGGACTTCGACTTCGGCGCCACCCACGTCAACGAGCTTCAGTACCTGTTCAAGCACTTCGGCCTAGAGTCGCCGCTCAACACCGAGCAGCGGACGCTGGCACGGCAGATGACCCGGTACTGGGGCTCCTTCGTCCGGGACGGTGTGCCGAGCGCCGTGGGACAGCCCACGATGCCCGCCCGGACCGGGACGGTACTGACCCTGCGCACCGCGTCCGCCGACGGCAATGTGCTGAGTACCACCGCGCACCGTGAGCACCGGTGCAACCTGTGGGACGCCGAGACCGTCACACAGAACGGGTAGGCTGCCCCGGCGTACGCCCGCGGCCGGGCGTACGCCGGGAACACAGGGCGCAGTACATGAGAGGAAGCGGCGTTGCACGTCCAGGAATGGCTCGAAACGGTGCCCCCGCTCGCCATCTATCTGCTGGTGGGCCTCGTCATCGGTCTGGAGAGCCTGGGCATTCCGCTGCCCGGCGAGATCATCCTGGTCTCCTCGGCGCTGCTCGCCTCACAGCACGGTGACATCGACCCCTTCGTGCTCGGCGCCTGCGCCAGCGCGGGCGCGATCATCGGTGACTCCATCGGCTACGCCATCGGCCGCAAGGGCGGCCGCCCACTCCTGGCCTGGCTGGGCGGGAAATTCCCCAAGCACTTCAGCGAGGGGCACATCGCCACCGCCGAGCGGTCCTTCGAGAAGTGGGGCATGTGGGCCGTCTTCTTCGGCCGCTTCGTCGCCCTCCTGCGCATCTTCGCCGGCCCCCTCGCGGGCGTCCTGCGGATGCCGTACTGGAAGTTCCTGATCGCCAACGTCTTCGGCGGCATCCTCTGGGCGGGCGGCACGACCGCGGTCATCTACTACGTGGGCGTGGTCGCCGAGTCCTGGCTGAAGCGCTTCTCATGGCTGGGCCTGGTGGCAGCGGTCCTGATCGGCCTGACGTCGATGCTGATCATCAAGCGCAAGGCGACGAAGGCCCAGACGGCCCCTGCGGAACCGGCGCCAGTGGCCGCCGGCGACTGAAGACGCCCCTTGAGGGGCGCGGGGCTGTATCTGTGGGAGGCTCCGCCGCGCGGGCGCGACCGGCCACGACGCATCCGCGGACCGCGCACTTCCCTACGCCCCCTGCACCTCCCGGTGAGCCTTCGCCAACTCGGCGTACATCGTTCCGTTCAGGGTGACGCCCTGACGTTCCTCCTCCGTCAGCTCCCGCTTGACCTTCGCGGGCACCCCCGCCACCAGCGACCCGGGCGGCACCCGCATCCCCTGCGGGACCAACGCCTGCGCGGCCACGAGCGACCCCGCCCCGATCACCGCACCGTTCAGCACGGTCGCGCCCATCCCGATCAGACAGTCGTCCTCAACGGTCGCCCCGTGCACCACGGCGTTGTGGCCGACCGACACCCTCTCCCCGATGGTCACGGGAAACCCCGGGTCGGCGTGCAGCGTGCAGTTGTCCTGAACATTGGAGTGGGCCCCGACGGAGATCCGTTCCACGTCTCCGCGCGCCACCGCGCCGTACCAGACACTGGCCCCCGCGGCCAGCGTCACGTCACCGATCACGGACGAGGTCGGCGCCACGAACGCGGCCTCGTCGATCTTCGGTTCCCGGCCCCCGATACCCATGACCAGCGCCTTGTGCGTCATCGCCCTCTCCTCGCCGCAAACGTCGTAGACACTGCGCACCGTACGCCACCCGGTAGGGCGAAGATCACAGGCCCTCGACGGCATGAGGGAGCCGAACGCTCAGTACGGTGAGCGGGTGCTCAAGCGCAAGAACACGTTCTCGTCCTGGCGGCGCGGCCTCGCGCAGCGCGCCGTCCACGCGGGCTGGGCCTGGGTGCAGCGCACGGGTTCGGTGACGGCGGACAGCCCCGGCCGCTTCCGCTTCGGCTCCATCGGCGAAGCCACCCGGCTGGCCTTCCCGCTCGGCACCGTCTTCGGCGAACCCTGGATCCACCTCGGCTCCCACTGCATCGTCGGCGAGCAGGTGACGCTGACCGCGGGTCTGATGCCCGACCTCGACCTCGGTCCGGATCCGATCCTGCGGATCGGGGACGGCGTCGTGCTCGGCCGCGGCAGCCACGTCATCGCCGACACGACGGTCACCATCGGCAGCGACTGCTACTTCGGCCCGTACGTCTACGTCACGTCCACGAACCACTCGTACGACGATCCGCACGAGCCCATCGGCAAGCAGTGGCCGCGCATGGAGCCGGTCGAGATCGGCCCGGGGTGCTGGATCGGCACCGGGGCCGTGATCCTGCCGGGGGCGCGCATCGGGCGCAACGTCGTGGTGGCGGCCGGCGCGGTGGTCCGGGGCGTGGTGCCCGACCACGCCGTGGTGGCGGGGGCGCCCGCCCGTGTCGTACGGCGCTGGACGCCCGACGACGGCTGGCAGCCGCCGCTGCGGACGCCCGCGCCGGTGCCGATACCCGACGGGATCACACCGGAGCAGCTCCAGGCGCTGGCCGAGCTGGACGAGGAGACGGTGGCGAGGCTGGCGGAACTCGACGGGCAGGCGGCCGCCGGACTCGCCGAGCCGGCCACGGAGTCCTGAGTCAGCCGGTCGCCAGCAGCAGCGTGCCCACCAGTGCGAGCCCCGCGCCCGCCGCCTGCACCCCCTGCAGTCGCTCCCGCAGGAAGCCGCGTGCGGCCAGGGCGGTGACCACCGGGTACAGCGACGCGAGTACGGCCGCCACGGTGACCGGGCCGTGCTGGGCGGCGATCACATAGGTGCCGTTCGCCGCGACATCGGCGAGGCCCACGAAGGCGAGCGCCGGCAGGGAGCGCCAGGGGAAGGAGCCGTCCGGGAGGGCGGTGCCGCCGCGCCGGACGGAGGCGAAGAGCGCGACGCCGCCGGCCGCCACGTTGACCACGCGCTGCACGAAGAGCGCCAGGAACAGACCGGTGATGGTGGTCGACGCCTCCGCGATCAGCGCGAACACCGTGCCGAAGCCGAAGGCCGCGACCAGCGTGAGCAGGATGGCCTGCCGCTGCACGGGTGCGCCCCGCAGCTGGGGTCCGCCCGCGAGCGCGATGCCGAGCACGGCGACCGCGATGCCCGCGACCTGCGTCAGTGCGGGCCGTTCACCGAGGAAGAGCCCCACGCCGACCGGGACGGCGACGCCCACGGTGCCGAGCGGGGAGACCACGCCCATGGGGCCCAGCGCGAGCGCCTTGTAGAAGCAGAGCAGGGCGATCGGGCCCACCAGGCCGGCGGCGACCGCGAACCACAGCCGCGGACCGGCCTCGCTCCAGCCGCCGGTGGCGACCACGATCACGCCGAGCACGGTGGCCGCGATCGCCTGCGAGACGACGACCACCGTGAGGGCCGGGGTGCGCCGCGTCAGCAGTCCGCCGCCGAAGTCGGCCAACCCCCACAGCAGGCTGGTGGCCAGGGCGAAGAGTGCTGTCACGGGAGCCTCGCAGTACAGTTCGGTGCACGATCGGGGACACCTCACGGTAGTGCATTCAGGTGAACCCTGTCATCCAGAATATTGGACTCCGCAAGGACGGAATGTGTCGGACCTCGACCTGCTGACCCAGTCCCTGGCGCGCAACGTCAAGCGCTGGCGCACCGAGCGCGGCTTCACCCTGGACACGCTCGCCGCGCGGGCCGGGGTCAGCCGCGGCATGCTCATCCAGATCGAACAGGCCCGCACCAATCCGAGCCTCGGCACCGTGGTCAAGATCGGCGACGCACTCGGGGTCAGCATCACGACCCTCCTCGACTACGAGCAGGGACCCAAGGTGCGCGTCGTCCCGCCCGAGCAGGTGGTCCGGCTGTGGCACACCGACGCGGGCAGCTACAGCAAGCTCCTCGCGGGCACGGAGGCCCCCGGCCCGCTGGAGATGTGGGGCTGGAAGCTGATGCCGGGCGAGAGCAGCGGATCCGACCCGCACCCCGTCGGCACCGTCGAGATCGCCCACGTCACGGCGGGCGAACTCACCCTGACCGTCGAGGGTGTGGAGTACCGCGTCGCGGCCGGCTCCAGCGTCACCTTCGAGGCCAACGCCCCCCACACCTACGCCAATCAGGGCGACGTCCCGATGGAGATGACGCTGACGGTGTCGGTCCCGCTCGTGCACTGAGACGCCCGGGGCGGGGCCTCGGCGGCCCTGTTAGCGTGCGCTCATGGACGCACCCATCGGACGCTTCGACAACGCCACGCCCGCCCCCGCCTGCCTGGACGAGCTCACCCGCCCGGTCGCCGACGCCGTGCGCGACTGGCACGGCAGCGTCCCCGCCGATCAGATCGTCTACGTCGAGACCGATCCGCGGTGGGCCGACACCTCCGTCTTCGTCGAGCACTACGGGCAGGAACTGCTCGAACAGTCCGCGAACTGCGTGGTCGTCGCGGGCAGGCGCGGCGGCGGGACGACACTGGCCGCGTGCGTCGTGCTCTCCACCACCCGGGTCGACGTCAACGGTGTCGTACGCCGTCAACTCGGCGCCCGCAAGGCGTCGTTCGCCTCGATGGACACCGCGACCGGCGAGACCGGCATGGAGTACGGCGGTATCACCCCGATCGGGCTGCCGGGCGACTGGCCGGTGCTGGTGGACCCGGCCGTCGTCGACCTGCCGTACGTGCTGGTCGGCAGCGGGCGCCGGCGCGGCAAGCTGCTGGTGCCGGGCAAGGCGTTCGCGGAGCTGCCGGGGGCCGTCGTACTGGAGGGCCTCGGAGTCGCCTGAGCCCGCCGTACGGGCCCGTCGCCCGAGTTCAGGGCGCGGTGTGGTGCGCGAGAGCGAGATGCGGATCAGCCTCGCCCGGCACCGGAGCCGGGTCGGCGTGGACCAGGGCCGCGGTGAGCCGGGGGACGGCGTGCAGCAGGGCGTGCTCGGCGTCGACGGCGATGGCGTGCGCCTGACGTACCGTCACGTCGCCGTCCACGACGACCGCGACCTCGGCGCGCAGCCGGTGCCCGATCCAGCGCATCCGCAACTCGCCCACCTCGCGCACCCCCGCGACCTCACGAAGCGCCCGCTCGGCCCGGTCCACCAGGGCCGGGTCAACGGCGTCCATCACACGCCGGAAGACCTCGCGGGCCGCGTCCCGCAGCACCAGTGTGATCGCGGCCGTGATCGCCAACCCCACGATCGGGTCCGCCAGTTGCCACCCCAGTGCCGCACCGCCCGCGCTCAACAGGACGGCCAGTGAGGTGAATCCGTCCGTGCGGGCGTGCAGCCCGTCCGCGACGAGCGCGGCCGAGCCGATCGCGCGGCCGACCCGGATCCGGTACCGGGCCACCCACTCGTTGCCCGCGAACCCGACGATCGCCGCCACGGCCACGGCCGGGATCTGCTGCACGGGGCGGGGGTCGAGGAGCCGGTCGACGGCCGTCCACGCGGCGAAGGCCGCGGACGCGGCGATCGTCAGCACGATGACGATGCCCGCGAGGTCCTCGGCCCGTCCGTAGCCATAGGTGAAGCGGCGCGTCGCCGCGCGTCGGCCCAGTACGAAGGCGATCCCGAGCGGTACGGCGGTCAGCGCGTCCGCCGTGTTGTGCACCGTGTCGCCGAGCAGCGCCACGGACCCGGAGACGACCACCACGGCCGCCTGCGCGAGGGCCGTCAGTCCGAGCACGGCCAGCGAGACCCACAGCGCGCGCATGCCGCGGGCCGAGGATTCCAGGGCGGAGTCGAGCTTGTCGGCGGTCTCGTGGGAGTGGGGTTTGAGGAGGTGGGCGAGGCGGTGGCGGAGGCCGCCGGGGGAGTGCGGGTGCGGGTGGGGGCGGGGATGCGGGTGGGGATGGTCGTGGGCGTGGCGGTGTCCGTGCCCGTCGTGGTGCTCGTGCTCGTGCCGGTCGCTCACGGTGGTCCCCTTCCGGTGCGCGGGAGTGGACGTGTGCCGCGCACGACGCCATTATGTGCGTATGAGCGCACGCATGCACCTGTCATCTGCACACGATGCGCATCCGCGCACCCCGGGCGAGGAACAGTTCGCGCTCGCCGCCGAGGTCCTCGCCCTGCTCGGCGACCGCACCCGTCTCACGCTGCTGCATGCCCTCACTGCGGGGGAGGCCGACGTCACGACGCTCACGGAGGCGTGCGGCGCGGCCCGGCCCGCGGTCAGCCAGCATCTGGCCCGACTGCGCCTCGCGGGCCTGGTGACCACACGGAAGGAGGGCCGCCGGGTGGTCTACTCCCTCCGCGACGGCCATCTGCGCCGCCTCGTCGACGAGGCGCTGAACGTGGCGGACCACCGGCTCAGCGACCGGCCGCTGCACGACTGAGGGCAGACGCGGGTCAGTAGTCGGCGTTCTCGCCCAGGTACTGCTCCGCGAAGGCGATCGCCGCCGTCGGGGAGCCGAAGATGCGGCGGAGGCGGGCAAGAGTGGTGCCCGCGCGGTACGGGTCGCCCGAGGACGTGCCGTGGTAGATCTCGGAGAGCCAGTGGGAGAACTCCTGGTAGTCCCACACCCGGCCCAGGCAGGCCGCCGAGTAGCCGTCCAGGCCGGTGCTGTCGCCCTTCGTGAGGTACGCGACCAGCCCGTCGCCGAGCAGGAAGGCGTCGTGCAGAGCGAGGTTCATGCCCTTGGCGGCGATGGGGGCGGTGAGGTGGGCGGCGTCGCCGGCCAGGAAGAGACGGCCGAACACCATGGGTTCGACGACGTAGTTGTGCATGTCCAGGACGCGCTTCTCGATCAGCCGTCCCTCGGTCAGCCGCGGCACGCCGTTCGCCCCGAGCCGCTGCTGCAGCTCCGTCCAGACCCTGTCGTGCGACCAGTTCTCCGGGTCGTCGCCGGGCGGGCACTCGAGGTAGTAGCGGGTCACCTCGGCGCTGCGCGCCATGTGCCCGGCGAAGCCGTTCGGATGTATGCCGAACAGGACGCAGTCGGCGGACGGCGGCGCCTCGGCGAGCAGCGCCAGCCAGCCGATGCCGTAGTCAGTGCGGGAGATGTGGGCGCGGTCGGCGGGCAGCGCCGTGCGCGTCACTCCGCGCGCGCCGTCGCAGCCGGCCACGAAGTCGCAGTGCACGACCTGCCGTTGCCCCGTCTCCGGGCAGGTGTACGACACCGAGGGGTGGTCGGTGTCGAGGTCGTGCAGCCGCACGTCCCGCACGCCGAAGCGGATGGCGCCGCCGCGCACGTCCGCGTACTCCCGCACCAGGTCCGTCACCAGCAACTGCTGCGGGTAGACCCAGTGATGAACACCCGTGAGCTGCGCGTACTCGAACCGGTAGCGCTCCCCGGCGAACCGGAACTCGCACTCCGTGTGGCGCTGCGCCCGCTCCAGCAACGTGTCCGCGAGGCCCCGCCGCTGGAGTCCGCGTACGGCCCACTCCTCCAGGACCCCGGCCCGCGGCCGCTGCTCGATGGACTGTCTGGTCCCGGTCTCCAGGACCAGACAGTCGACGGACGCCGCCCGCAGGAGGTTGCCGGTCGTGAGGCCGGCCGGTCCGGCGCCCACGACGACGACCGGAAAGCGGTGCGAGGCGGCGGAGTCGGGGTGGGGGGAAGGGGAGGTCACCCCAGCATTATGAAGGTGGCCGGGGAAGGAGGGGAGGGTTCAGGGGCCCCCTCGGCAGAAGGCCGGCGGAGGGCACCTGACGGCCCTGGCCCAGGCGCGGTATCTCGATCGCCGGGCAGCGGTCCATGACCATCTCCAGGCCCGCCGCACGGGCCCGGTCGTACGCCGCCTCGTCGATGACACCCAGTTGGAACCAGACCGCCTCGGCGCCCTTGGCGAGCGCCTCGTCGACGACCGGGCCGGCGAGGTCGCTGTTCACGAAGACGTCGACCACGTCCACGTCGAACGGGATGTCCGCCAGGGAGGCGTAGCCCGGTTCGCCGTGGACCGTCTCCGCCTTCGGGTGGACGGGCACGATGCGCTTGCCGTAGCGCTGGAGGACCTCGGCGACTCCGTACGCCGCCCGCCGCTGGTTCGACGACAGGCCCACGACGGCCCAGGTGTCGCCCAGTTCGGTGAGGATCCTGCGGACCGCTGCCTCGTCGCCGTACACCGCCGGCCTCCCTGTGCCTCGTCCAGCTGCCGTCCAGCTGTTCTCATCACCCACAACGGCCGGCGACCCCCCAGGATTCCCGCCGTCACCCCGCGGCTGCGCACCGGCGCCCGGCCGATCCCGGAAGCCGGGCCCGAACTCCTGTCCGGGCGGGCCGGGGCGCAGTACCGTTCGGGCAGTCCGCACGGCAGGGGGTGGCGATGCCCGGGTACGACGTGCGTGTCGCGCGCGTGAAGAGACCGTACGGCCATGGGTGACCAGGCGACTCCCGGCAGCCCCGGCTCCCGCCACGCTGACCGGAAAGCGGGCCGGATGGCTGCGGACGCGCGCGTGTCCGCCTACGCTCGCTCCGTGCTGCGCATCATCGACGACCGAACCGGCGAGCCCGTCGACGCCGCGCCCGCCCGCCGGGGCCTGACCCGCATCGAGGCGCATACCGAGGGCTTCGACGTCACCGCCCTACGGGTGCTGCTCGTCGCCGATCTCCTCGTCCGCGCGCTGGAACTCGGCGGTACGCCGGTCTGGGCGCTGCTCGACGAGGAGCGGCAGCGGGCAGAGCTCCGGGCCGGCGCCGCGGCGCTCGGCATCCGGCCCTTCGAGGACGGTCGGGACGCCGCGTCGGGGCTCGGCGAGGCACAGGTCCTGCACGTCGTACGCGAGGGCGGCGCGGAACCCGACGGCGTACGGATCGCCGTGGCGCCCGTGCACGCGGACGCGCCCCCCGAGGAGGCCGACCCCGCCGCCCTGCGCCTCGCGCTGCTGTCCCGGCGCAGAAGCGTGCCCGTACGGCTCGACGTGGCCGCGCTCACCGACGCCCATGACACCCTCGTCGGCTGGCGCCGTGCCGTCGCGGCCTGGGCGCGGCAGCCCTCGCGGCCCATCCCCGACGAGGTGCGGGCGGAGCTGAGTACCGCATGGGAGGACGACCTCGACCTGCCCGGGGTCCTCGGCGTCCTGCGCTGGGTGGAGACCGCGCCGGACCTGCCGGACGGCGCCCGTTTCGAGACGTACGCCTACGCCGACCGGCTCCTGGGCCTAGACCTCGCCCACGACCTGGGAAGCCCCGCGTGACCGCGCGCCCGGGCGCGGGCCCGCTGCGCCGCCTGGTCGTCCTGCGGCACGCCAAGTCCGCCTGGCCGGACGGCGTCGCCGACCACCAACGCCCGCTCGCCCCGCGCGGCCGCCGTGACGCCCCGGTCGCGGGCCGGATGCTCGCCGAGAACGACTGTCTGCCGGACCTCGCCCTGTGCTCGACCGCCGTGCGCGCGCGTGAGACCTGGGAACTGGCGGCCGCGGAGTGGGGCACACCGCCGCCGGTGCAGCATGATCCGCGGCTGTACGCGGCGGACGTGTCCGAGTTGCTGGCCGTCGTGCACGAGGTGTCCGCCGGGGTCCGCACGCTGCTCCTGGTCGGGCACAACCCCGGTCTGGAGGAGCTCGTCCTGGACCTCGCCGGGGACGGCCTCGACGACGCGCTGGACGAGGTCCGTACGAAGTTCCCGACCTCGGCGATGGCCGTACTGGCCTGGCACGGCACCACCTGGCAGGCCCTCGCGCCCGGTACGGCGCTGCTGACGGGCGTGCTGGTGGCGCGGGGCAGGAAGCGGTGAGAGCGAAGGCAGGACGTCGGCATAGGCTGGCCCGATGCAGGACGAGTACCGCACAGTCGCCCACGCGGGCGTGCACGAGACCGAGGTCAACCGCTCACGCTTCCTCTGCGCGCTCGCCCCGGCGGCCACCGAGCAGGAGGCCCAGGACTTCATCGCCGCCGTCCGCAAGGAGCACGCGGACGCCAGCCACAACTGCTGGGCCTACGTCATCGGCGCCGGCGCCGCCATCCAGAAGGCCAGTGACGACGGCGAGCCGGGCGGCACGGCCGGCGTCCCCATGCTCCAGATGCTGCTGCGCCGCGACATGCGGTACGTCGTCGCCGTCGTCACCCGCTACTACGGCGGCGTCAAACTCGGCGCGGGCGGGCTCATCCGGGCCTACGGCGGAGCGGTCGGCGAGGCGCTGGACGCGCTCGGCACGCTGACGCGGCGCCGCTTCCGGCTGGCCACGGTGACCGTCGACCACCAGCGCGCGGGCAAGGTGCAGAACGACCTGAGGTCGACCGGGCGCGAGGTGCGGGACGTGCGGTACGGCGAGGCGGTCACCATCGAGATCGGCCTGCCGGACGCCGACGTGGAGGCGTTCCGGGCCTGGCTCGCGGACGCGACGGCGGGGGCGGCGGGATTCGAACTCGGGGGAGAGGCGTACGGGGACGCGTGACCGACGCGGGGGCCGGCGCTCTCGGGAGGGGGCGACCCGGTTCACCGCGACACGGTCCGCGATGCGGTCGTCCACGTGAACCCGTCCGGGTCGGTGAACGGCCCGGCATCGCCGCCGATCACCAGGCGGTGCGATCCGGTGCCGTCGGGCGAGACGCCGGCGACCTTGGCGAGGGAACGGCGCTTGTAGAGCGCCAGCTTGACCGGACCCGACCCGGTGGCGAACTCGACGTACTTGCTGCCGAACCCCTTCGCCACGGCGAGGCCATGATCGACGTAGAACTGCTTGGTGGCCTTCACGTCCTGCACGCCGAGCAGGAGCACGATCTCGTCGATCTGCCGGGTGGCCGGGCCGGTGTCCTTCTTCGACGACGACGCGACCTGCCAGATCGTCCCGTCCGGGGCCTGGACGACACCCCCATAACCCCACAGCGACCTGGCCGCGGGCTTCAGTGTCGTGGCGCCGGCGTCCACGGCCGCGTCGACGAGGGCGTCGACGTTCGCCGGCTGGGCCACCACGAGGGACAGCGTGAAACCGCGGAAGCCGGTCGTGGGTGCCTCGGAGGCCCGCAGCAGTACCTGGTCGCCCAGCCCGAAGGCCGCGGTGTAGAAGCGGTCGGCGGCGGTGACGTCGGCCACCTCGAGGGTGACGGATTCGATGGAGGTCATGTCGACGACGGTAGCTGCGGCACCGAGACCGACGCTTCTCGATTCCTGACCACTACGCCGGACCGGATCCCGCATTTCGATGCCGTGCGGTGCCGAACGGCGCGCCTCGCCGGGCGGTTCCTGCCAGAGTGAGCGGGGCGGAGCAGACCGGATGGGACATGGGCAGTGAACGCTGAGCACGGTCGGGACGAGATGCACCCGGGTTCGAAAGGCGTCGGCGCGACCGGTCTTCGGTGGCAGAGCCTCGGTGGGGCCGTCGTGTGGACAGCGCTGTCGGTGGCGGTTCCCGCCGGGGCGTTCCTGTGGGCCGTGGCGGGCGCACCCCTCGCCGTGATCGTCTTCGCGGCGTCGATGATCGGTGTGCTGGCTCTTCTCCTGGTGGGTGGCTCTTCCGGCTTCGCGGAGGTGACCGGCCGTCAGGCCGTCGACGCGCCCGCGGAACGCCTGGCTCGATGGGAGCGGTGGCGCTGTGGGTCCGTGGTCCGTGAGGCGGGGCTCGGGGAATCCCGGCTGCTGCCTGTCGACTGGGCCGTCACCGACCCGCACGGCGGCCGCTCGTACAGCCAACTCGGCGGCGGCACCGTCCTGTTCAGGACCGGCCGTCACGAGCAGCTGGCTGCCGCGTTCCGCGCGTTGCCGACCCGACGTCTGATCATCACCGGCCCGCCCGGGGCGGGCAAGAGCGCCCTCGCGGTGCTGCTCACGCGCGAACTGCTGGAGTCGCGCACCAGCGACGACCCCGTTCCGGTGTTGCTGCACCTCACCTCGTACGACCCTCGGGAAGCGACGCTGACGGACTGGGCGCAACAGCAGATCGCAGCCATCTTCGACACGTTTTCCGACACACCCGCTGATCGGACGACGGCCGAGGACCTCATCGCCGACGGCCGGGTGTTCCCCGTGCTGGACGGTCTGGACGAACTGCCCGCCGAGACTCGCGGAGCGGTGCTTGAGACGCTGACGCGGTACTACCCCACCACAGCGCCGCTGGTGCTGACCTGCCGGAAGTGGTCCGACTTGTGGCCGCCGTCGATGGCCGAAACGATGACGACGGTCGCTCCGGGCCCCCTTGCTCCCCAGGACGCCATCGGTCATCTGAGCCACGGCACAGCGCTTCCCGGGGACCGGTGGTTACCTCTGGCGGGCTTCCTCGCCCGCCACCCCGACAGCGCTGTCGCCCGGGTGCTCGCCCGCCCGGTGGGGGTGGTGCTGGTCCGCTCCGCCTATGCCGGTCCGGACGTCGACCCCAGTGAACTCCTGGACGGCAGGCGCTTCCACACGGCCGCGGACATCGAAGAACACTTGCTGGACCGGGCCATGTCGGCGTCGCTCGGGCGCGAGCGTCAGTCCCGGCAGGGTCATGGGTGGGATCCGGTCAGGGCGCGTCGGTATCTGTCGTTCCTCGCCCGCTCCCTGACCCGCCGTGAATCGCCCGTACTGGCCTGGTGGAAGCTGCACCTCGACGTGGCGGGGCTGACCCGCACATGGAGCCGTGTCCTGATCTGGACACTGACCGCGGCCCTGCTCCATGTGCCCCTGGCCGCCCTCGTCGCCTACGACGCGGCGTTGCCGACGTCCCTGGCGGCGGCCCGCGAAACCCTCGTCGGTGCCGTGGCCACCGCGACCATCATCGGCGTCCGGGACGGCCTGTCCGGGAGACGGCGGTGGCGGCACCGACCGGTGCGCCTGATGGTGATGACGTGGTTGTGCGGCGGCGCGGTCGGCGCCGCGGCGCTCGCGCTGCTCTTCATGGCTACGGGGCGGACGAGTCCGGAGGACCTGGATTACGGCGCCAGGACTGGTCTGCTGATCGCCGGGACCGCTGCCCTGGTGGCCTTCCTGGCCGCGGGCCTCCCGATGCCTCCGGGCGCCCCCGATGCCGATCGGGGTGCGCGGACGGGACCGCCAAGGGCGGTCGAGGCAACCGTGCTGGCCTCCACACGGGCGCTTCCCCTGGCCGTGCTGTGGTTCGCGTCCCCGCGAACACCCCTGGTTCTCAGCATTTGCCTGCTCCTGGTCGTACTGCTGCTGCGGGACCTGAGGCGCGTCGTCGCGCTGCGCGGTGTCGCGAGTCCCCATTCCACCCTGGACGCCGCCCGACGGGTGACGCTCGTCAATGTGACCGGCGTCGTCCTGCTCGGTGCGCTGTCGCGGCCACTGCTCGACAGCGCGGCGATTCCAGGGGCACCCGCACCGGCCGATGCCATGGCGGCGGCATGGACCTTCGGTGCCGCGGTCGTGCTCAGCGGTTCCACCTGGGCGAACTACACCGTCGCCCGCCTGTACCTGGCGCTGCGCGGGCGCGTGCCGTTGCGGCTCCAGCGGTTCTTGACCCACGCATGTGTCCTGGGCGTGCTCAGTCCGTCGGGCCCCTTCTACCGTTTCCGGCACCTCGCCCTGCGCAACCATCTGGCCGGGGTGCCGCACACGGCCCGGGAGCATGCGTACCCGCGGGGTGAGGCGACCACCGAGGACGACCGGCGTGATCGCCCCGTGCCGTCCCTCGGACGAGCCGCGCCGACGGGCACCATACGGCCCTCCCCTCCGCCGTTCCTGACGGGCGACACCATCGACTTCAGCGGTGGAACGTTCGGGGGCCCCGTAATCGGGGGGCAGGCCGACCGCCCCGAGCGGCGTCGGCTGCGAGCGGAGCTCGCCGAGCAGGCGTCGCCGGGCCGCGAGGTACCGCTGCACGTCCAGGTCACCCGCGGTGGCGGCCAGGAGGGTGTGGCCCTGCGGCCGTTCGTGTTGCCCCCCGAGGGGGCCCGGCTGTTGATCACCGTGCACGCTCCGGGGCTGCTGGCGCTGGGGGACCTGCAGCAGGAGCTGTCCGTCGAGACGGGGCGGGACTCCGATGTACTGCGCTTCGGCCTGCGTACCGACCGGCCCGGACTGCACACGGTCACGGTGCGCGCGTTCCGAGGGGGGTCCTTCCTCGGGGAACTGCGGCTGCAGATCTCGGTCCAGGCGGATGTACCCGCCCGTGACGGAGCGCCGCGCACGGCGCCGCTCGACTCGCTCGCCTTCGACCCGGGCGAGGTGACGCTCCAGGTGCTCAGGGCCGCCGACGGCTACACCTTCCAGTTGCTCAGCGAGACCAGTTACGCGCCGGCGTTCCAGCTGAAGGCCGGCGACCCCCGGCAGGCCACGGAGAACATCTACCGGGAATTGCGCCGGATCGCGGCCGCGGCCGGCGTCCGGACGGATGCCCGACAGGTGCGCAGACGTCTGCAGAACCTGGGAGTAGCCCTCTGGCGGGCCGCTGTGCCCGACGCGGTGCGTGGACAGTTCTGGCGGGAAACCGACAAGATCCGCGCCTTCACCGTGCTCGGCGAGCACGACGTGGTGCCGTGGGAGCTGCTGTACCCGCTCGACGGAACACAGCAGGGCGACGGCTTCCTCGCCGAATGGCTTCCCGTTGTCCGTCGCGTCTTCGGGCAGGAGCGGGTACGGCAACTTCTCCTGCCCCGGGCCACTTTCGTCGTACCGCCCGGATCACCACCCGAGGCGGGACTGGAGGTCACCGCTCTGCGCGCCCGGTTCGGCCCTGTCATGGGCGACGGCGGCGTCCTGACGAGCGGCGCGGAGATCCAGAGCCGCATCGACGAGGGGCTGGACGGACTGCTGCACTTCGCCTGCCACAACGCGTTCACGGAGGCCGGCTCCCAGGTCACCATGGCGGACGGCCCCTTCGACCCGCTGGACCTCGCGACCGCTCAGGGATCCCGCGCCCTGGGCGACACGCGCCCGCTGGTCTTCTTCAACGCGTGCCGCAGCGCCGGCCAGATTGACTGGTACGCCACCTCCCTGGGGTGGGCCCCCCAGTTCCTCGAAGCGGGCGCGGGCGCGTTCATCGGAACCCTGTGGCCGGTGCGTTCGGACTCGGCACTGGCCTATGCGGATGCCTTCTACACTCACTTGGTCACTGACGGACTCCCGCTGGGGGAGGCGTCGATGAGGGCCCGGCAAGCCATCCGCGACCACGGAGGTGACCCCACCTGGCTCGCCTACGCCGTCTACGGCAGCCCCGCCGCCCGAGCCGCCCTCGCGTGAAGGAGGGGAGCTCTGCCCGGCGGAGATGATCCGACAGGGCTCGCGCACGCGGTGTACGGCAGCCGCGGCACCACCGCAAGCACCATTACCCAGAGGGAGTCAGTACGTGAAGGACCCGGTCTTCGTCATCCACGGTGTCGCCAACCGCGACCTCGACGGTTTCACCGACGCTGTGACCGCCCTCCAGGCCGCGACGGAACTCGCCATGGTGCCGGTGTACTGGGGTGATCTCGGCGCGGAGGAACGCTTCATCACCGCCGCCCTCCCCACCCGGGACACGGCACCCCGGCCGGCCGGCGGGCCCGGCGGCGTGATGCGCGACGAGGCGCCGAGCGCGGTTCCGTCCTACCTCTTCGCCGACCAGTCGTATCTCGCCGACCAGTTGGGGATCATCGACACCGCTCTGCGCGAAGAGCTGGAGTCCGACCCCGGTCCGCTGCGGGACGCCCCAGGACCGGGCGGACCGACACCCGACGACGTCATGGCCTGCCTTGCCACGGAGTGGCCGGACACCCGCTGGCTCAGCCGAACCGGCGACCCCGCTCTGCTGGCCGAGACCGGCCGGGCCCTGGCTCAGGCTCTGCTGGACCAGGACGCCCTCACGTCCGACGCGTATGGATACGACGGTCTGCGTGGGGCCCCGGCCGGCGAGCCCGGCCGACTGCGCGAGTTGGTCCGGCGGCGGCTCCAGGACTTCGATCGGATCGCGGGCGCGGCGATCGGTGCCGTGGCCGGGCGCGTCAACGACGCCGTACGCACGCGCTTCGGGCCCGGCACGACTCGTTTCCTGGGCGATGTGCTGGTCTACCAGCGGCACCGCGACGCGATTCACGCACGTGTCCGGGCCCGGATCGACGAGGTCGACCCGCTGCTCGGTCGCAGCCCGGAGCGTCCCGTACGGGTGGTCGCGCACAGTCTTGGCGGCGTCATCGCGGTGGACATGGCGACCGCGCACGAGCCGCTCTGGACCGAGCGGTTGGTCACCTTCGGCTCTCAGTCGGCCTTCTTCCACGTCTGTGACCCACGCGGTGGGCAGCTCCTGCCCTACTCCGGGCAGACGCCGGTCCAGCTTCCCGCCTCGCTCGGCCGCTGGACCAATCTCTGGGAGCCCCTCGACATGCTGGCCTTCGCCGCTTCGCAGGTCTTCCGGCTCAACGACGGAAGCAGCCCGGCCGACCGGCCGGTCCCGCACGCCGCGAGCACCGGGCTGTGGACCCACTCCGCCTACTGGGATCTGCCGGACGTTGCCACGGCCATCGCCGAGGTGATGGCAGACCTCCCGGCCGACGCCGACTAGGACCTGCGTGCCGTCGATCAGGGGACGGCCCGTGCCGCCGGGCTGCCGTACACGGCGTACGCCAGCCAGCTGGGGTCCCCGCCCTGATGCCGTATGGCCCGGCGTGCGTCCAGCGACGCCTGGCCCAGGGTCCTGCCCCGGGTGACGAAGTGGCCGTAGAAGTGGTCGGCGAAACGCAGCGCGGAATCAGAGCGCACGGGCCACAGCGTGCCGACGAAGGCGCCCGCCCCGGCCCGCAGGAACTGCGGAGCCCAACCCAGGGTGGAGGAGAACCACTTGATCTCCCCGGCGCTGCGGCACGCGTTGAAGAACACCAGGGGGTGGGTGGCGCGCAGGGCACCCGACTGGGTGGCGTAGGCGAGGTCGATCGGGTCGAAGGGGCCGTCGGGCATGGCGACATGGGAACCGGCACTGGTGAAGGTGTTGTGGCAGGCGAAGTGCAGGAGCCCGGTGAAGCCCGCGTCGATCAGATCGCTCACGGAGGCGCGGTGCGTCAGCGTTCCGCCGTCGGCCACCGCCGCGCCCAGCCTGGCGCGCAGGGCGGCGATCTCCTGGTCCGCCTCGGGCGGCGAACCGGGCGGCACGACGAACGCCGCGCGCCCCAGTGACAGCGTGCGCACCCGGTCCTGCCCGAACACCCTGCGGACCACGGGCAGCCACTCGGCGAGGAACCCCTCGCCCTCGTGCTGTCCGTCCAGCGGATAGAGCAGCTCCCAGGGCACGATGTCGTGTTCCCCCAGCACCGTCAGCGCGGTGACCCGTCCGGCCTCCTCCCAGAACTGTCGCCGAACGGCGTCGGGTACGGCGGTGGCCCACAGCTGCACGCCCAGGTTGCGCAGGCGTTTCCGTGCCTGTTCCGGGTCACCGCCGCCACCGGGGCCGGCACTCGCGGCCGTACGCCGGAGCTCGTCGTAGATGCGTTCTCGTACGCTGTGCGGATCTCCGGCCAGGAGCCGGAAGGATTCCGGGGCGTACGTCGTCTCGCCGAGCAGCTGGAAACTGTAGGCGCCGTTCGCCCCCTTGAGCACCTGAAGCGTCACTTCCCCGGGGTCGAAGGCCAGGGTCGTCAGCGTGGTGTTGCGCGTGGGGCCGTCGCGCGCGGGCACGTCCTCCTGTACGGAGATCTGCGTGCGGAGTTCACCGAGGAAGGTACCCGCGCGGAACGCCCGCACGGTGACGGTGTGCAGACCGGTCGTCATGGTCCGCAGGCCGAACCGCAGCACATCGGAATCGCGCCCGGGGCGGACGACGAGCTCCTGCTGCAGATCGCCGAGCGCGAGAAGGCCAGGCGCATGCACGGCAATCGTCAGCAGCGCGCCGTCCACCGGGATGCGGAACGCCCGCAACCGCACGCCGACGTCGCCGGAATCCCGGGTGACCTGTACTTGCAGGGGAACCTCGCGGCCCGGCGGCGCCTGCTCGGCGAGTTCGACGGTCAGACGGCGAGGTTCGAAAGGCTGCGCCGGTCCGACACGCAGGCCGTCGTCGGGAGGGCCGGAGGCGTCCCCGCCACCGGGATCGATGACGCCAAGGGCGTCGGGACCGGAATCCCGGACCGGGACGTCTTCGGAGGGCGCGGGCCGCGTGGAGGCGGCTGGGGGAGAGCCGCTGATGTGGCGATCGAGGGTGAGGTCCCGCCGGAACTCGGACCGCTCGGGATCCACGGCGACACCAGCGCTGTCGCCGCGACTGCGAACTCTGGCCGTGCGTGCGTCGAGTCTGGCCCGCAGTCGGCGCAGACAGCGCTGGCGCAGCGGTCCGATGCTGCCCACGGCGATGCCCAGTGCGGCGGACACCTCCTGGTAGCTGGGCGGCGGCGAGGCCATCAGGACGCGCAGCAACTGGCGGCATCGCTCGCCGAGTGCCTCGAACTCCTGCCACAACTGTCGGATCCGCTCGGACTCGGCGGTGGCCTCCTCGGAGTCCAGGAGCGACTGTTCGGGCGTACGGTCCGCGCTGACCCGGTCGAGCAGTTGGGGATCGTCGGTCACGGTGAGCCGCCTCAGGCTCTTGAGTACCTTCAGGCATTCGTGTCGTGCGGTGCTCGCGAGCCAGGACCCGGCCTTCTCGGGTTCGCGGATCCGCCCGAGGTGCTGGGCGAAGCGGAACCAGACGGTCTGGTACACCTCGTGGGCGTCGGCGTCGGAGAGCCGGTGTGCGCGTACGACGGACCACACCAGCGGGCTGAGCCCCTCCACGAGTGCCTTCCAGGCGGCCGCGTCGCCGTCGGCAGCGGACTGGACCAGCGCGCCGACTCGTCCTCGGTCCACGGCTTCCCCCTCGTGTAGGGCCAGTCATCGTACGCCCTGGAAGGATCGGTTCCGCCGGCACTACGGCCCGGCGCCGTGACGCGCTGCCTTGTGCACCGAGAGATCCTGCTTCCCCTGAGCAATCCTGCTTGCCCTGAGCAGAATTGACCCGGTCCTGTAGGGTGATCCGTCGCGGCCGCCCCGCGCCGTGACAACCGTCCCAGGCCGGTCGCACCTGTGAAAAGGCTCCCAGCACCTCCTGAGGCGATACAGATGACGTTCACGCTCACCGTGTCCGACGAGGTTCGCACCCTCGCGCCCGGCTTCACCCATGTAGTGATCGAGGCGTACGACCTCGTCAACGGGCCCAGCACCGAGGAGAGTGCCGCGTTCCTCGACGACGCGGCTCGCCGTCTCGCCACCAGACTGGACGGCCGTGCTCCGCACGAGGACCCGCACATGGTCGCCTGGCGGGAGACGTACACAGCCTTTGGTTCCAAGCCCTCGCGCACCCGCAACTCGGCCGAGGCGCTGGCCAAGCGAGCGCTGTCCGACGCCGGTCTGCCCCGGATCAACCTGCTGGTGGACCTCTACAACGCCATCAGCGTGGCCCACCTGATCCCGGTGGGCGGCGAGGACATCGACCGCATCGAGGGCGGGATGCGGCTGGTGTGCGCCAAGGGCGACGAGGACTTCGTGACCGTGACCGGCGGCGAGAAGAGCGTCGAACACCCTGACGTGGGCGAGGTGGTGTGGTGCGACGACGCCGGTGTGACCTGCCGCCGCTGGAACTGGCGCCAGGGCCCGCGCACGCGCCTCACCGAGGAGACGACGTCCGGGGTCTTCCTGCTGGAGAGTCTGGCGCCGATGCCGGTCGCCGACCTGGAGACGGCTGCTGCCGAACTGGCCGAGGTTCTCGGGAAGTTCAGCCCCGGCGCCCGTATCGAGGTGCACGCCCCGGCTTCGAGGTAGGCGGGCCGAAAGCCTGACCGGCTCTCAGGGGGAGTCCTCGTAGCGGGCGGCGAGCGCGGCGGCGCGGTCGCGCAGGGAGGTGCGCAACGGCGCCGGGGCCAGGGCTTCGGCGTCCGTGCCGAGTTGCCACAGCGCCCACTCGGCATGCCGTAGATCCTGGAACGTCACCTCAAGCCGCAGCCATCCGCCGGCTTCGGGTTCCGCGGCGCGGACGGCCACCGCGGTGCTCACCAGGTCCTCCCGCCGCTCAGGGTTCACCCGTGCCAGCACGGCGACATGGTCGCTGGACAGGAACTGCGCGCAGCGCTCCCGCCAGACCTGGTCCAGGTCGACCCGCTCCGGTCGCTGTGCCGGTTCGGGGAGTCTCTCGGCGGCCGACACCCGCGACAGCCGGTAGGTGCGGTCCGCGCCGGCTCGCGTGGCCAGCAGATAGCCCCGGTCCCGTACCGTGACCAGGCCGATCGGGTCCACCGTGCGCCACTGTGGCGTCTGGTCCGTGGCCGCGTAGTGGATGCGCAGCTTGTGTCCGGCGAGCACCGCGTGCCGGATCTCGATCATCGCGGTGTCCGGCACATGCTCGGTGACCGGTCGGCGTGCGAGCAGGTCGGTCTCCGGCTCGACGAGGAGACGTCCGGCCGCGTCGCTCGCGGTGGTCCGATGGCCTTCGGGCAGCGCGTCAACCACCTTGCGCATGGCCGACGCGAGCGCCGAGCCGAGGCCGAACACCCGCTCGCCGCGCGCCGATCCGGCGGTCAGCAGGGCAAGGGCCTCGTCGTGGTTCAGCCCGGTGAGCTCGGTGCGGAAGCCGGGCAACAGCCCGAACCCGCCGTGCCGGCCGCGCTCGGCGTAGACCGGGACACCGGCCGCGGACAGCGCCTCGATGTCGCGCAGCACGGTACGGGTGGACACCTCCAGCTCGCGGGCCAGCGTGTCCGCGGTCAGCCGACCGCGCTGACGCAGCAGCAACACCAGCGAGACCAGCCGATCGGCGCGCACACGAGCACGCTATCGAATACGTGACCAAGGATGTCGTGATTCCTTGGAAGGCTCGTCAGCACCGACGTCGACGAATCGAATGGAGCTGATGTGGCAGTGGAACGAACGGCAGTCAACCCGGTGACGTGGTCGGTGGAGATGGGGTTCAACCAGGGGGAGGTCGTCTCCGGGCACACCCGGACCCTGTACTGCTCCGGACAGACCGCGATGAGCGCCGACGGCAAGCCCCGGCACGACGGTGACATGGCCGCGCAACTGGCGCTGAGCCTCGACAACCTGGAGGCCGTGCTCGGTGCGGCCGACATGTCGCTCGCGAACGTCGTCCGGCTCAACGTCTACACCACCGACGTCGATCTGCTGTTCACGCACTACGGAGTGCTGGCGTCGCGGCTGGGCGCCGCCGGGGTGGCGCCGACCACCACCATGCTCGGGGTGACACGGCTGGCGATCCACGGGCAGATGGTCGAACTGGAGGGGACCGCCGTCGCGTGACGTCCGTAATCGTACGGGAACTTCGAAAACGTGGGACGGAGTTCGGCGGCCGGGTGGTTCGGAGGAACTGGTGCAGCGCCTCAAGCGGAGTAACGCATTCCTGTCGAGAGGTCGATGCCCGATGCACCCGAGTGCGCGGATCGTCGACGGATTCGGGAAATCCCGGCAGAAGTTTGCTTTTGCCAACCGGCGTTGCGGCATTGTGGCGGAGTCCTTGTGCCGGACCGGCATCCGCAGTTCGCCTCTTGGCTGATTGTTCGTAACCGGAGAAGCCTGAGAGAGGCCGGCGGGCATGTCCCGAAAGTGAAGGTCGGTGGCTTTCGTCCGGCTTCTCCAGGGCGCAGTCAGGACTTACTTAAATGTGAACGACATCTGATCGCGCGTCCGGTTCCCGCTTCGGCCTCGCGCACTGCGGAGAGCGTCGATGCTTGCCCTCAGAGGTGTACAGAATCTATAAATCCGTAAACAATCGGGCGAATTCGACCGTCCGTAGTCGCCGAGTCGACCTCCATCTGTTGCGGCCGCGTGACGTTCGGCCGTCAATCCATGGCGGTTTCCAGCCACTGAATACGCGGAATATTGAATTCCATCGTGTCGAAATCGTGCCACTCTTCGCACCGGCATCCAGCGAGGCCGGTTGTGGTGCAACTTTTCACCATGGAAGGGGCGGACATGTCCGACTCCCCGTACCAGGTGGCTGGTTCTGGCGCACGGCCACCTCAAGCCAAGCTCAAATTCCTTGCCGCCCTCTGAAATTTCGTGTTCTGCTTTCCCGGTACCGGTGATCACCGGGACAAGAAGGCAACGGGGGAGGGGAATGTGATGGCCTTGCCCGGTTTCATGGGAGGCCCGCATGACAGCGATTACCCAAGGATCGGCAAAGAAGTCTCCACTTCTGGTCATCGGTAGCGGGTCGCTCATTTGGCGGGAATATCTGCTGCGCTCCATATCCGAATACTGTGATGTGTGGCTCTTCTCGGCCGGTGAGGCAACCTGGGAATCTCCCTACATCGTCGGCAGCACTCGGGTGGACACGCTCGACGCGGCCGCGACCATTCGGGCGGCCCGCGAGCTGAACGAACGGCTGGGCATCCGCGGGGTGTTGTCGTACGACGAGATCCGGGTGCCGGTCGCAGCGGCGGTGGCCGAGGCGCTCGGCCTGCCGAGCGGCGGTACGCAAGCGGTCGTGGCGTGCCGCGACAAGGCCCTCACCCGGCAGCGGTTCGCCGCCGCCGGGGTCCCCCAGCCGAGCTCGTACGCGGTGTCCTCCGTCGAGGAGGCCGCCGCTCGGGCCGCCTCCATCGGGTATCCGGTGGTGGTCAAGCCACGTGCGCTGGCAGGCAGTATGGGCGTCGCGCTGGTCGAGAACCCCGAGGCCCTGCCCACCGCGTACGCGTCGACGCGCAGCGCGGAATTCTCCGAACTCCCGCGCCTGGAGGACGGCGTCCTCGTCGAGTCGTTCGCGGACGGGCCGGAGATCAGCATCGACGCGGCCTGTCACAACGGCACGGTGTACCCGCTGTTCGTCGCGCGCAAGAAGACCGGGTTCGCTCCCTACTTCGAAGAAGTAGGACATGTGATCAGCGCCCGCGACCCCCTTCTTGACGATCCGGAGATCGTTGGCGTGCTTCAGGCGGCCCACAGCGCGCTCGGGCTGTCCACTCTCATGACCCACACGGAGATAAGGCTGACCCCCGAGGGACCGAAGGTCATCGAGGTGAACGCCCGGCTGGGCGGCGACCTCATTCCCTACACCGCTCAGCTGGCCACCGGGGTCGACTACGGCACGGTGGCCGCCCGGCTCGCCCAGGGCATCCGCCCGACGTCCGACGAACTCCCCGAGCGGACCGCGCAGATCGACTTCCTCTACCCCGTCACCGATCTCGTGGTCGACACGCTGGAGGTCACCGAGGGCGGCCTGCCGGCCGAGGTGCACCGGATCATCCCGCTGGTCGGCCCGGGCCGGACGCTGCGTATCCCGCCGCGCGAGCACGTGCGCGGCCGCTACGCCGTCGTCGTCACCGTGGCGGGGACGCCCGAAGCCTGCGACGAGGCCAGGGCCGTGGCCGAGAAGCACGTCCAGCTCGTCGGTACCCCGCTGGACGACGCGCCCCCCGTCGTGTGACGCGCCCCATCCGTTCCCAACCCACAGGCGAGCCATGGAATCACTGACACAAGACGCCGTTCTCCTGCTGGACCCGGTGAAGACCGGCGCGAACTACAAGCCTGCCGTGCGCGACCGCGGCCTGGCCATCGTCTCCGTCTACACGGTGGAGCCGACCGAACTGCGGGAGCGCTGGCCCTCGCACGCCGACGGCGACGACGCGAGCGTGTACGCCTCCGAGGCCGCCGACGTGCTGGCCCGCTTGGCCGACCTGCCGTACCGGATCCGCGGCGTCGTGCCGGCCATGGAGTCCGCGGTGCACCTGGCCGAGCAGGTGGCCGAGCAACTCGGCCTGCCCGGCAACGGGACCCGGCTGGCCCGCGCCCGCCGCAACAAGGCCGAGATGCGCCGGGTCACCCAGGCCGCGGGCGTGCGGGTGCCGGAGTTCCACCTGGTGCACAGTCTCGACGAGGTCCCGGCCGCGGCCGGGAAGACGGGCTTCCCCGCGATCCTCAAGCCGACCACAGGGGCCGGATCGCACGGAGTCACCCTGCTGCCGGACGCGGAGGCCGCCCGACACCTGGAGGACCAGGAGCGGCGCGACCTGTTCGGCTGGGAGGTGACCGAGTGGCTGGTCGAGCGATACGTCCGGGGCCGTGAGATCGCCGTCAACTGCTTCAGCTTCGGCGGTCAGCACCGCGTCGTGGACATGTGGGAGTACCGCAGGCCCGACGACGCGGACTACGACCTGCCGTACTGGGGCTCCGTCCAACTGGACGCGGACGACCCCGACTGGCAGCCGGTCGCGGAGTTCGTCGCGACCGTGCTGGACTCGCTGGACATCCGCAGCGGCCCGAGCCACACCGAGGTGAAGTGCGCGGCCGACGGCATCTACCTGATCGAGACCGGTGCCCGGCTGCCCGGCGGTCCCATCACCGACCAGTGGACCCAGAACAGTGACATCCGGCCCTTCCACGACGCGCTCGACTTCTATCTGGACGACGGCTCCGAGCCCAGGCTGCTCAAAGACGCCCCGACCTTCCACGCGGTGTGCGGAGCCAGCGCCATCTGCAACGAGGAACGGCCCGGAACGCTCGTGGCCATCCACGGCCTGGACGTCATCGAGGCGCTTCCCGGCGTGGACAAGTTGCTCGTCACCTACCAGCCGGGCGACCAGGTCCCCGTAACCCGCAACACGAAGACCATTCCGCTCGGCGTCTGGGTGTCCGGCGCCACGCGGAACGACGTCATCCGAACCCTCGACGAGATCCGCGGTATCGCGGTGATCGAACTCGCCGGACAAGAGAGTTAGGTGTGTCTCCATGGCACGGATAGTCGCCATCGTCTCCGGCGGACTCGACTCCGTCGTCCTGGCCCACGAGTTGGTGGACCAGGGAAACGACCTGCTGATGCTGTCCATCGACTACGGCCAGCGGCACCGCAAGGAACACGAGTTCGCGCAGCGCACGGCTGATCGGCTGAGCGCCGACTACGAGGTCGTCGACCTGCGCAACATCGCCACGATGCTGCCCGGCTACTCGCTGACCGACAGCAGCGTCGACGTCCCCGACCAGCACTACACGGCCCCCGGCAGTGTCAACGTCGTGCCGAACCGCAACGTCATCCTGCTGTCCGTCGCCTTCGGGCGGGCGGCCGCCGAGAAGGCCGACAAGGTCGCCATCGGCACCGTGGCCGGCGACGACGCGACCGCGCCCGACTGCTCGCGTGCCTTCATCGACGCCTTCAACACGATGGAGCGCGTGGCCACCGCCGGGTACGCACCCGAGGGCCTGGAGGTCGTGGCGCCCTTCATCGACATGCCGAAGCACGAGGTCATCAATCTCGGCGAGCGGCTCGGGGTGCCGTGGCAGGAGACCTGGAGCTGCTTCAACAACTACGACCTGCAGTGCGGGCTGTGCGCCGCCTGCCAGGACCGGCAGCTGGCCTTCCAGAAATCCGACGTGTCGGATCCCACCCAGTACAGGAGTGCCTGACCCATGTTCACCATCACCAAGGACTTCCAGTTCTCGGCCAGCCACCGGCTCGGCCACCTCCCGGAGGACCATCAGTGTGCCCGCCTGCACGGGCACAACTACACGGTGCAGCTGGAGCTGCGCTGCGGTGACGACCAGCTCACCGAGCCCGGGTTCGTACGCGACTACGGCGAGCTCGGCGACTTCAAGAAGTGGATCGACGCGGAGCTCGACCACCGGCACCTGAACGAGGTGATCCGCGACCGCAACCCGTCGGCGGAGAACATGGCGCACTGGATCCACCAGATCTGGTCCGAGCGCATTCCCGAGCTCTCCGCGGTCCGCGTCTCCGAAACGCCCAAGACCTGGGCCGAATTCCGTCCGTGAGGACATGAACGGAGCGTTGTCATCGACACTCTCGAAGAAACAGCAGAGACAGCGGAAAGCGAAGAGCCGGCAGAAGAGGCCGAACTTTTCGCGGATGCGGCGAAGATCGTCGTCAACGAGATCTTCGGCCCCACGGTGCAGGGTGAGGGCCCCTCGGCCGGCCAGCGGTGCGGATTCCTCCGCCTGGGCGGCTGCAACCTCTCCTGTCACTGGTGCGACACCCCCTACACCTGGGACTGGAAGGGCGTCAGTGACGAGGGCCGGGCCTACGACCCCCGGGTCGAGCTCACCTCGCGGGGGCCCGCCGACGTGCTCCATGACCTGCTGGCGATGGACGTGGACCTCATCGTCATCAGCGGGGGAGAACCACTGAAGCAGCAGAGGCGGATCCTGCCCCTGGTGCGTGAACTGCGCAACCGCGGCATCTCCGTCGAGGTGGAGACCAACGGAACGGTCGTACCGGACGACGAACTGATCGACCTGGGCATCCGCTTCAACGTCTCCCCGAAGCTGTCGCACGCCGGGGACCCCGAACACCGCAGGATCAAACCCGTCGCGCTGCGCAAGCTCGCGACCACACCCGCGGTCGCCTTCAAGTTCGTGTGCCGATCACACGACGACCTCGACGAGGTCGCCGAGCTGGCGCAGGACCTCGGTATCGGTCCCATCTGGATCATGCCGGAAGGCAAGAACGTCACTGACATCAGCCGCCATCTGGGAGACCTCTCCGACGAGGTCGTGCGGCGCAACTGGAATCTCTCCACCAGGCTCCATGTCCTGGCCTGGGGAGAAAAACGGGGAGTTTGACATGACTATGGAACTTGAAGACCTCGCGGCGACCTCCGTCAACGGCGTCGCCCAGACCGCGGACCCGCTCGAGGAACTGGCCCGCCGACTGCTCGTCGAGATCGGTGAGGACCCGGACCGTGAGGGCCTCCTCGACACCCCCCGGCGCTACGCCAAGTGGTGGCGCGAGTTCGTCAACTACGACGCCGGGAAGATCGAGACCGTCTTCGACAGCGTGGCGGACGACCAGATGGTGCTGGTGTCCGACATGCGGGTGTGGTCGCTGTGCGAGCACCACCTGCTGCCGTTCAACTGCTCGTTGACGGTCTCCTACCGCACCAACAAGAAGCTGCTCGGGCTGTCGAAGTTCGCCCGTGTCGCCCACAAGCACGCCCACAAGCTCCAGGTGCAGGAGCGGCTCGTCGCCGACATCGCCGACGAGATCTCCTCGATCACCGGCTCCGAGGACGTGGCCGTCATCGGCCGCGGTGAGCACCTCTGCATGACCATGCGGGGCATCAGGACCGGTGCCGTCATGACGTCGGCCGTCATGCGCGGTGTGTTCGGTGAGGACGGTCCGCAGCGCACCGAGTTGCTGACGCTCGCCAACTCGGCCGGCGCCTCGCTGCGCCACTGAGGCAGGGGGCGCCCGCCCCCCCTCGCGCTGCCGACATCCGGGTTCGTTGCCAGTGGATTCGTTGCCCAGTAGAGGAGTTCTCATGACGGGGGCAGTCGCCCCTCGTGGATCGCGACACCTCGATGGCCCGAAGAAGATCCTCCTGTCCGGCGTCTCGTCCGACGCCCACATGTGGAACTTGATCTACCTTCAGCTTTTCATCGAGGAAAGCGGCCATCACGTAAGGAATCTGGGGCCCTGCGCCCCGGACGAACTGATCCTCGAGCACTGCGTCACCTGGCGCCCGGACGCCCTCGTCATCAGCACGGTGAACGGGCACGGCCACCTCGACGGCGTACGGCTCATCCGTACGCTGCGGGAGGCCGGCGGGCCGCTCGCGACACTGCCCGCCGTCATCGGCGGGAAGCTGGGCATCCATGGGATCGGCAACGCACGGTTCCACCAGAAGCTGCTGGACGCCGGCTTCGACGCCGTCTTCGGCGCCGAGGCCGGGATCATGGAATTCCAGCGCTACCTCACCATGCTCGGCAGGAACGGGCATGCCGTGGAGACGACGACGGTCACGGCATGCTGAGCCCCGCCGACCAGCCGGCCCCTCCCGCCCAAACGGGCGGGGTGCGGACCGGGCCCGATCCGGCGGCGCTGGGCGGGCTGCCCGCCGTCGTCTCCCGTGCGCGGGCGCGCGGTGAACTCGTCGTACAGCCGCGCATGGGCTTCGGCACTGTCGCCCGGATGCGGGACGGGCTCACGGCCGTACGCGACAGTCACGCGGTGACCGTGGGAACCGTCACCGTCGACAGCTTCACCCGCGTGGGCGACCACGCCTCGGCACGCCGTGCGCTGGTGGGGGAAGCCGACCTCAACGGCTTCCCCCTCGTGGCCCACGGCCCCACCGTCACACGCCGGATGCTGGACGGACTGCGGTCCGAACGCTTCCCGGTGCAGGTGCGGCACGGCTCCGCCCTGCCGCACGCCATCTTCCAGAGCCTCACGGAGGCAGGACTCACCGCGACCGAGGGCGGTCCGGTCTCCTACTGCCTCCCCTACAGCCGGACACCGCTCGACGAATCCGTCGACGCCTGGGCCCAGTGCTGCGAACTGCTGGCGACGGCCTCCCGGCCCGGCGCCGCGGCACACCTGGAGAGCTTCGGCGGGTGCATGCTCGGCCAGCTCTGCCCGCCCAGCGTGCTGATCGCGATGAGCGTCCTCGAGTGCCTGTTCTTCCGCCAGCACGGGCTGCGGAGCGTCTCCCTGAGCTACGCGCAGCAGACCAGTCCGGAACAGGACCGCGAGGCCCTGGCCGCCCTGCGCCGCCTGGCCGGTGAACTGCTGTCCGACATGGACTGGCACCTCGTGCTCTACACGTACATGGGCGTCTTCCCGGAGACCCGGAACGGCGCTCTGGCACTCCTCGGGGACAGCGCACGGCTGGCCGTCACGGGCGGAGCCGAGCGCCTCATCGTCAAGACACCCGCCGAGGCGCACCGGATCCCCACCGTCGAGGAGAACGTCCACTCCCTGGAGTACGCCGCACAGGCCGCCCGGGAAGCCCGCGCACTGGCCACCGCCGCGGAACCGGTACCCGACACCGGCATCTACCGCGAGGCCGCCGCCCTGGTGGAGCACACGCTGGCCCTCCACCCCCGGGTCGGCAAGGCGCTCGGGCACGCGTTCCGCCTGGGGACGCTGGACATCCCTTACTGCCTGCACCCCGACAACGCGCAGCGGGCCCGCGCCGTCATCGACGACCTGGGACGCCTGCGCTGGGCGGACGTCGGCGCCATGCCCCTGCCGCGCCCCGCCGCGTCGGCACGCGAGCAGCTGACCTCGGCCGGCCTCCTACACATGCTCCATTACATCCAGCGGCGTTACGACGTCCCTGCTCCCACGCCCGGACAGCACGTGATGACGACTGTGGAAGACGAGGGACGGGCTGCCGCTCCATTGTCCACGGGGGATTGATGAACACCGACTCCATAAGTCCCGCACCGTCGGCGGCCGACGGGCGGGCCGAGGCCGCCGCCCGGCCCGCGGCGGAGAAGCCGTACCGCAAGGGCTACCGCCTCCCACCCGAACTGCGCGGCGACATCGCCGCCGCCCATCGCACCCGGCCCGTACTCACCGTGGCCTGCGCACTGACCGACGCGGTGACCGCCCTGGCCACCGCCGCCGTCTGCGCCTGGCTCCTGACGGCCGCGCACCCGCTGCTGTCCGTTCCGGCCGCGCTCGTCGGATGCCTGTTCATCGCACGACAGCTGCGCGCCCTGGAGAACCTGACGCACGAGGCCTCCCACTACAACTGGGCACGTCACCACCGCGGATGGAACGACGTCCTCGGCTGGCTGTTCTCCGGACTGCCGACCGGCGGCAGGCTCTCCGCCTACCGGGAGAGCCATCTGCGCCACCACGGCCGGTTCGGCACCTCGGAGGACCCCGACCGGCGGCGTTACGCCGAACTCGACCTGGAGGCACTGCGGCGGACCTCGCCGCGGGCGTTCGTCTCGTCGGTGGCGGTCAGGATCACGCGCTACCAGATCGGCTGGCTTCGCGAGGTCAAGACGGACCTGCTCGCGACCGCGGGCGTCCTGTTGTGGAGCGTGCTCTGCGCGGCCCTGCCCACAGCGCTGCTCGCGGGCCCGGGCGCCGGCGTCCTCGCCGGAGTGCTGTGGCTGGCCTCGGCGTTCGTCGTCCTGCCGGTCCTGCGTCTGGTCGCGGAGAGCGACGAGCACGTCTACTCCGACTGCGACACGGTCTTCGACGCCACCATCACCAACGTGGGGCTCGTCCAGCGGGTGCTGATCCATCCGCACGCCGACGGTTACCACACCGTGCATCACCTGTGGCCCGGTATCCCCCATCACTCACTGCGCCGGGTGCACACCACACTCATGGCCCAAGACCCGGACTACGCCCGGCGCATCCGCATGCGCCGACGTCTGCTCGAGAATCCCCGAGCCGTGTCCTCTAGTTCCTAGGAGAAGGTGTGCGATGACCCTGAGAAGCCCCGCGGTGTCGTCCGTTCTGATCGTCGGTGGCCGCCATCCCTCGGCCGCCCAGGCCGCCCGCCGAGCGGGACTGCACGTCCACTACCTGGGCGTGCGCGACAGGGCGCCGGACTGGCTCGACGCCGAGGCGGACGCGGTGACGCTCGTCGACACCGGCGACGCCGAGTCGGTGATCACCGCGGCTCTGGCCGCCCATGCCGAGCGGCCGTTCGGTGTGGCGATCACGGTGAGCGACCTGTACATCGAAGCCGTCGCCGTCGTCAACGAACGACTCGGACTGCTCGCCAACACCACCTGGACCACCAGGGCCGTCCATGACAAGGCCGTGATGCGGGACGTCCTGCGCGACTCCCGGACCGTCCCGGTCGCGGCCGCGCGCGTCACCACCGCCGACCAGGCCAGGCAGTTCGCCGCCGGATCCGGCTTCCCCCTCGTCCTCAAGCCCGTCGACGGCACGGGCAGTCGCGGCGTGACGCTCGTACCGGACGAGGAGAGCCTCGACGCGGCCCTCGCGCACACCGTCGAGGCCGATCCCGGCCCGTGGATCGCGGAGGAGTACCTGGAGGGGCCCGAGTTCAGTGTCGAGACGTTCTCCGCCGCCGGTGAGCACCATCTCCTGGCGGTGACGGAGAAGTTCAAGGGCGCCAACTTCGTCGAGACAGGACACGTCGTCCCGGCCCGCGTGTCCCCGGACACCGTGCGTGCCATGACCGCCGAGGTCTTCGCCTGTCTGGACGCGGTGGACCTGAAGGAGGGCCCCGGGCACACCGAACTGGTGCTCACGGACCGGGGGCCCCGCGTGGTGGAGACCCACGCCCGGCCCGGCGGGGACGGAATCGTCGAGCTGGTGCGGCTGGCCACGGGAGTGGACGTCCAGCAACTCACCTTCGACTGGCTGTCCGGCCGCCCGCTGGACCTGAAGCTGCCCCAGGACGCGTCGGGGGCCGCCGCGACGTGGTTCCTCACCCCGCCTCCGGGAACGGTGACCGAGCGCGGCGGTGTGCGGGAGGCACTCTCGGAGGAGGGAGTGACCGAGGCCTACCTGACCGCGTCGCAGGGCGACGTCATCGCGGAGCTGCGCAGTTCCTCGGACCGGGCCGGCGCCGTCATCGCCGTGGGCGACACCCCCGACGAGGCACTGCACCGAGCACGCCGTGCGGTCGGCCGGCTCATCGTCCGCACGGCCGAGACGTCACCCGCGCCATGAGGGGAGGGCTCGCGCGCTACCGGCGACTCCTGTCCGGACCGGGCATGCTGGGCTGTGGCACGGCCGCACTGACGAGCAAGTTCCAGGGCTCGATGTTCTCCCTGAGCCTGCTGTTCACCGTCGCCCCCGGTCGCTCGTACGCGACCGCGGGCGCGGTGGCGGCCGTCTCGGCGCTGGGCGGCATCGCCGCCCCGGCCCGCGGGCGGCTGCTGGACCGCAGACGGTACGCGCCGGTGCTGTGGTCGGTGCTCGCGCTGCACGCGGTGCTCGTCGCCCTGCTCCTCGTCAACGAGAGCGCCCACGGCCCGCTGTCGATCACCTTCGCCGCGGCGCTGGGGGCGAGCGTCGCCGCTCCTCCCGTCGGCGTGGTGACCCGGGTCATGTGGCGGTTCGTCACATCCGAGGAGAACCGGTCGACGGCCCTGGCGCTGGACGCGGTCCTGGCCGACGTCGGGTTCATCCTGGGGCCGATGGCGGTCGGCGTGATCAGTTCGATGCTGGCCCCGTCGGCCTCGATGGTGGCGAGCGTCCTGGCCAGCACGCTGGCCACGGTGTTGTTGCTCCGCGCCCTGAAGGGACGGGAGCCGGCCAAGTCCGACGCCGCCGGGCGGAGCTGGAAGGGGTCCTTGGCCAGCCCCCCGCTGCGCCTCCTCCTCGGTTGCACGCTGTTCTTCTCGGCGGCGGTCGGCGGGGTCGAGGTCATCCTCGCCTCCCACGGCGGCGAGTTGCTGGGCAGCGTGCTGGTGAGTGTGCTGTCCGTCGGCAGCATCGCGGGAGGTCTCGCGGTGGGCGCCCTGTCCCCGGGGCAGGCGGCGCGGGTCGGCCGGCTGCCACCGCTGCTGCTCTACCTGAGCGCGGCAGGGGCGCTGCTCGCGGTGTCCGGCGCCGGCCACGCCGTGCTGACCGTCGTGCTGGTGATGGCCGTGGGGATGGCCTTCGGCCCGTGTTTCGTGGCGCTGTACGGACAGACCGCGGAGTTCTCACCGGCCGGCAGCGCGGCCGAGACACAGGCGTGGGTGGGCGCGGCCCTTCAGGGCGGCAGCGCCCTCGGCCAGGCCGCCGGTGCCTATGGGCTCGGCGCCCTGGGATTCGGCCGGAGCATGGTCCTGATCCCTCTCTTCGCCCTCCTCGGGGCGGGCCTGGCCCTTTTCGCCGAACGGATCACGCCTCGGGTCGTGGCCGAATGACGGGCGGGCGGAGCGGATCACCGCGCGGTCACGGCGTACGCCGTGAACGAGGCGGACCGCCGCGCCCCCGCCCCGCACCCAGTAGACGGATATGCCGACGAAGCGGAGCGAATGACGTGTTGGGCCCCCACGCCGAGGAACTTCCCCTCCTGACCGGCCAGTCGGGCATGTGGCTTGCCCAGCAGCTGGATCCGACGAACCCCGCGTACCAGGTCGCCGAGACCGTGGACATCCACGGCCCCCTGGACGTCGGCCTGTTCGAGTCGGCGCTGCGGCGGACGGTCGAGGAGTGCGAGGCGTACCGTCTGCGGCTGACCGGCCCCGCCGAGGACAGGCGGCAGGTCATCGAGGAGCCCGCACCGTCGGCACCGCTGCGCGTCGTGGACCTCGGCGCCGCGCGGGACCCGTGGGCCGCCGTGCGGGAACACGTCGACCGCGGGCTGCGGGAGGTGCCTGACCTCGACGGCGGCGCCGGAGTCACCCAGCTCCTGTTCAAGCTCGCCGCCGACCGGCACGTGTGGCACCAGCGCGTGCACCTGGCCCTGGCCGACCGGCAGACCCTGCGCCTCGTCAGGGCACGTGTCGCCGAGCTGTACGGCGCGTTGTCCGAGGGCACGGAGTGCGCAACCGCGTTCCCCCCGTTCCGCGAACTCGTCGAGGAGGAGGCCGCGTACCTCGGTTCCGAGGCCCGCGCGCAGGACCGCGCGTACTGGCTGCGGACGCTCACCGGGCGGCCCGACCCGGTCAGCCTCGCGGGATGCTTCGCGGCCGCCTCCGCCACGCACCACCGGCACACCACCGAGCTGACCCCCGCCCGGGCCACGGCGCTGCGGGCCCTGGCCCGACGCCTCGACGTCGGCCTGCCGACCGTCGTGCTCGCCGCGGTCGCGCTCTGCACCGGTCGGCTGACCGGAGCGGACGACCTGGTCCTCGGCCTGCCCGTGTCCGGGCGGCACGCGGACCGGACACGATCCGGGGCCGGCACGCTCGCGAACGTCCTGCCCCTGCGCGTGACGACGGCGCCCCACCTCAGCGTCACCGCGCTGATCCGTCACGTGGACGAGGCCGTGGACGAAGCACTGTCGCACCGGCGCTACCGCTACGAGGACCTGCGCCGCGACCTGAAACTGAGCGGGAGTTCACAGCAACTGGCCGTGACCCGGGTCGACACCGCGACGGACGAGCCCGCACCGAGCTTCGGCCCCTGCCCGGCGACCGTACGCACCGACAACAACGGTCCCGTCGAGGACCTGGTCTACGGCGTCCACCCGAGCGCGGACGCGGAGAGCCTGCGCCTGGACATCGACGCCAACCCCGCGCTCTACGAACCCGCCGAGACAGCCGGACACGCCGGGCGTCTGCTGCGCGTACTGGAAGCGATGACCGCCGATCCCGACGCGCTGATCGGCGACATCGACCTTCTCGGGGAAGCCGAGCGGCACCGGATGCTCACCGAGTGGAACGAGACGGACACACCGTTCCCCGCGGACGCCACGGTGCACTCGCTGTTCGAGGCCCGTGCCGACCGTGCCCCCGACGCCGTCGCGCTGGTGGCAGGGACGACACGACTGACGTACGCCCAGCTCAACGCCCGCGCCAACCGGCTGGCCCATCGGCTGATCGACCTCGGAGTACGACCCGAGGACCGTGTCGCGGTGTTCCAGGAGCGCACGGCGGAACTGGTGGTGTCCTCCCTGGCCGTGCTCAAGGCGGGCGGAGCGTATGTACCCATCGATCCGCACCAGCCCGCATCGCGTTCGGAGTTCATCCTCCGGGACACGGCGGCCGTGGCCCTGCTGACCGACCGCGAGCAGCACGAGATCGGCTTCGCCGTGGACGTTCCGATCGTGCGGGTGGGGCACGCGCCCGCCACCGAGGACCGGTCCCCGGCCGATCCGGGCGTCCCCACCGACGCACAACAGCTCGTCTACGTGATGTACACATCCGGTTCGACGGGCACCCCCAAGGGCGTCGCCAACACCCACCGCAACGTCGTACACCTGGCCGCCGACCGCTACTGGCGCACCGGCAACCACGAACGGGTGCTGATGCACTCCCCGTACGCCTTCGACGCCTCGACCTTCGAGATCTGGACCCCGCTGCTCACCGGCGGCCGGATCGTGGCCGCCCCGCCGGGCCGGCTGGACGCCGGTGCCCTGGCCGCCGTCATCGCCGAGCAGGAGGTGACCGGGCTCTTCGTCAGCGCCGGCCTCTTCAGGGTCATGGCCGACGAGCACCCCGAGTGCTTCGCCGGGGTGCGCGAGATCTGGGCCGGAGGCGACGTCGTCTCCCCGGACGCGGTACGCCGGGTGCTCCGGGCCTGCCCCAACACCGTGGTCGCCAACGAGTACGGCCCCACGGAGACGACCGTGTTCTCCACCGTCAACCCGATGCGCGCGGGTGACCCGGTGCCGGAGTCCATCGTCCCCATCGGCCGTCCGCTGTGGAACACGCGGGTGTATGTGCTGGATGGTGGGTTGCGGCCGGTTCCGGTGGGTGTGGCGGGTGAGTTGTATGTGGCGGGGGTGGGGTTGGCGCGTGGGTATCTGGGGCGTGCGGGGTTGACGGCGGGGCGGTTTGTGGCTGATCCGTTCGGTGGTGGGGGTGCGCGGATGTATCGGACGGGGGATGTGGTGCGGTGGTGTGGGGATGGGCGGTTGGAGTATTTGGGGCGGGTTGATGATCAGGTGAAGATCCGGGGGTTCCGGATCGAGTTGGGTGAGGTGGAGGCGGTGGTGGCCGCGTGTCCTGGGGTGGGGCAGGTGGCTGTGGTGGCGCGGGAGGATCGTCCGGGGGATCGGCGGTTGGTTGCTTATGTGGTTGGTGGGGCGGGGGTGGTGCTGGATGGTGGGGTGTTGCGGGATCGTGTGGGTGGGGTGTTGCCGGAGTACATGGTTCCGTCGGCGTTCGTGGTGTTGGACGCGTTGCCGTTGACGTTGAACGGGAAGTTGGACCGGCGTGCTCTGCCTGTGCCGGAGGTGGTTGCGGGGGTTTCCTACCGGGCGCCGGGTTCGGTTGAGGAGCGGGTGCTGTGTGAGGTGTTCGCCGATGTGCTGGGCCTGCCGCGGGTCGGTGTCGACGACGACTTCTTCGAACTCGGCGGACACTCCCTGCTGGCCACCCGCCTGGTCTCCCGGGTACGGACCGCCCTGAGTGTCGAGCTGAGCATGCGCGACCTCTTCGACAACCCCACCGTCGCCGCACTGGCGGCCGGCCTGGAACAGCCCGGCCACACCCGGCCGGCCGTGACGGTGCGGGAGCGTCCGGCCGTCCTGCCCCTGTCGTTCGCGCAGCGCCGGCTGTGGTTCCTCAACGAACTGGAGGGGCCGAACCCCGCCTACAACACCCCCTTGGCCGTACGCCTCACGGGCGCGCTCGATCAGGAGGCGCTGCGGGATGCCCTCGGCGACCTCGTCGTCCGGCACGAGGCACTGAGGACGGTCTTCCCCGCCCACCATGCTCAGCCACGGCAGCGGGTGCTGGCACCGGAGGACCTGGCCGCCCTGCTCACCGTCCGGCCCGCCGGCGCCGACCCGAGCGAGGCGATCCGGGAAGCCGCGCTGGAACCGTTCGACCTGTCGTCCCGGATTCCCTTCCGCGCCACGTTGTTCACGACCGGACCGGACGACCATGTACTCCTGCTCGTGATGCACCACATCGCGGTGGACGGCTGGTCCCTCGCCCCGCTCGTGCGGGGCCTCTCCGCCGCCTACGCCGCCCGCTGCCAGGGCAAGGCCCCCGACTGGGCGCCACTGCCGGTGCAGTACGCGGACTACACCCTGTGGCAGGACGACCTGCTGGGCGACAAGGGGGACAGCGAAAGCGAGGCGGCCCGGCAACTGGCCTACTGGCGGTCCGCCCTGGCGGACCTGCCGGAGGAACTGGCGCTGCCCACGGACCGCCCCCGCCCTGCCGCCGTCAGCCATGTGAGCGGCGAGATCCCCCTACGGGTGCCGGCCGAGACCCACCGACAACTGCTCTCCCTCGCACAGGAGCAGGGTTCGACGGTGTTCATGGTGCTCGAATCGGCGCTGGCCGTCCTGCTGTCCCGGCTCGGGTGCGGCACCGACATCCCCATCGGCACGCCCGTCGCGGGCCGGACCGACGACGCCCTGGACGAACTGGTCGGGTTCTTCGTCAACACCCTCGTGCTGCGCACGGATCTCTCCGGCGACCCCCGCTTCGTCGACGTGCTGGCACGCGTGAAGGAACAGTGGCTGAGCGCGCTGGCCCACCAGGACCTCCCCTTCGACCAGCTGGTCGAGGACCTGGCACCGACCCGCGCCATGGCTCGGCATCCCCTGTTCCAGGTGATGTTCGTGCTCCAGAACAACAGCCGGACCGAGCTGTGCTTCCCGGGCGTGGAAGCCGAGACGCTCCCCGTGGCACCGCTCCCGGCCAAGTTCGATCTGGACTTCAGTCTGAGCGAGGAGTACGGAGCCGACGGGTCCCCGGCCGGCCTGGACGGCACCCTCAACTTCTCGGCCGCCCTCTTCGACCGGGGCACGGCCGAGGGCATCGCCGACCGGTTCGCGCGGCTGCTCCGGGCGGTCGTCGCCGATCCGTACCAGCGGATCGGTGAACCGGACGTCCTGGGCGAGGCCGAGCGGCACCGGCTGTTCGTCGACTGGCAGGGCCCGGCGGCATCCGTACCGTCCCTGACCCTGCCGCAGCTGTTCGAGGCCCAGGTCGCGCGGAGCCGGGACGCCGTCGCCCTGGCGAGCGGCGACACGGAACTGACCTACGGCGAGCTGAACGCCCGCGCCAATCGCCTGGCCCGGCACCTGAGCGGCCACGCGGTCGGCCCCGAGGACGTCGTCGCGGTTCGCATGGACCGCTCCACGGACCTGGTCGTCGTGCTGCTCGCCGTGCTCAAGACGGGCGCCGCCTATCTTCCGGTGGACCCGGAATACCCGGCCGAGCGCATCGCCTACATGCTGGACGACGCCCGACCCGCCCTGGTGATCGACGCGTCATGGCTGGCGTCCGTGGACCTCACCGGATCCTCCGACAACAGCGAGGCGGGCGCGGAGAACCCGCCCTCGGTGAACCCCGACCACCCCGCCTACGTGATGTACACCTCGGGTTCCACCGGGCGCCCGAAGGGTGTCGTGGTCCCGCATCGCGGGGTCGTGAACTGGTTGCTGTGGCTGCAGGAGGAGTACGGCCTGCGCACCACGGACCGGGTCCTGCAGAAGACCCCGTTCGGCTTCGACGTCTCCGTGCGGGAGTTCTTCTGGCCCCTGACGACGGGCGCGACCCTGGTCATGGCGGAACCGGGCGGGCACAAGGACCCGGCCTACCTGGCCGAGGTCATCCGCTCCCGGCGCGTCACGGTCGTCCACTTCGTGCCGTCGATGCTCTCGGCCTTCCTCGACGAGCCGTCCGCCGCCCGCTGCACCGGGCTCCGGCACGTCCTGTGCTCCGGCGAGGCCCTGCCGGCCCAGCTGGCGGCAAGGTTCCGGGACGTGCTCGACGTTCCGCTGCACAACCTCTACGGCCCCACCGAGGCATCGGTGGAGGTCACTTACGCGCAGGCCCGCGCGGGGAGCGACGAGGCGTCGGTCCCGATCGGCCGCCCCCTGCCCAACATCCGGGTGTATGTGCTGGATGGTGGGTTGCGGCCGGTTCCGGTGGGTGTGGCGGGTGAGTTGTATGTGGCGGGGGTGGGGTTGGCGCGTGGGTATCTGGGGCGTGCGGGGTTGACGGCGGGGCGGTTTGTGGCTGATCCGTTCGGTGGTGGGGGTGCGCGGATGTACCGGACGGGGGATGTGGTGCGGTGGTGTGGGGATGGGCGGTTGGAGTATTTGGGGCGGGTTGATGATCAGGTGAAGATCCGGGGGTTCCGGATCGAGTTGGGTGAGGTGGAGGCGGTGGTGGCCGCGTGTCCTGGGGTGGGGCAGGTGGCTGTGGTGGCGCGGGAGGATCGTCCGGGGGATCGGCGGTTGGTTGCTTATGTGGTTGGTGGGGCGGGGGTGGTGCTGGATGGTGGGGTGTTGCGGGATCGTGTGGGTGGGGTGTTGCCGGAGTACATGGTTCCGTCGGCGTTCGTGGTGTTGGACGCGTTGCCGTTGACGTTGAACGGGAAGTTGGACCGGCGTGCTCTGCCTGTGCCGGAGGTGGTTGCGGGGGTTTCCTACCGGGCGCCGGGTTCGGTTGAGGAGCGGGTGCTGTGTGAGGTGTTCGCCGATGTGCTGGGCCTGCCGCGGGTCGGTGTCGACGACAACTTCTTCGAACTCGGCGGACACTCCCTGCTCGCCGTGACCCTGGTGGGACGCGTGCGTGAACGCGGTCTGCCGGTCGACGTACGGACCCTGTTCGCGTCGCCGACGGTCGCCAGCCTCGCCGCGCGGGCAGCCGCGCAGTCCAGCACACCCCCCGCGCGGCCGACCGTCGAGCACGACGCCGGGGCCGCCCCGGGGTCGTCGACCGGGCTGCCTGCCGTGAGCGCCGAGGACGCCGACCGGATCGCCGGGTCCGTCCCCGGCGGTGCGGCGAACATCGCCGACGCCTACCCGCTGACCGCGCTCCAGGAGGGCATCCTCTTCCATCACCTGCTGGAGGCGGACCAGGGCAGCGATGTCTACCTCCTGCCCACGGCGCTGCGCTTCGCCTCCCGGGACGGCGTCGACGCCTTCCTGCGCGCCTTCGGCAAGGTCGTCGAGCGGCACGACGCCCTGCGGACGGTCGTGGTCTGGGAGGGGATGCCCGAACCGGTCCAGGTGGTCCTCCGCCACGTCGACGTCCCCGTGGTCGAAGTCGAGTTGGACACGGCCGAGCCCGACCCGGCGGCGCGGCTCCTGACCGAGTCCGACAGGCCGATGGACCTCGGCGGCGCCCCGTTGCTGCGGGCCCACGTCGCGGCGGAGCCCGGTACCGGCCGCTGGCTGCTGGTCCTCCAGTTCCATCAGCTGACCCAGGACCACACGGGTCTCGCGGTGATCCTGGAGGAGGTGGCGGCGTTCCTGAGGGGCGAGGAGGGCGGGCTGGCGGAGCCGGTCTCCTTCCGGGAGTTCGTCACGCAGTCCCGCCGGCAGGCCGGCCGGGAGGAGCACCAGCGCTTCTTCGCGAAACTGCTGGGCGACGTGACCGAGGCGACCACGCCCCACGGAGTGGCGAACGTCCACGGCTCGGGCGCCCACGCCGAGGAGGCCGGTGTGCCGGTCGACCGGCGACTGGCGCTCCGCCTGCGGGAGCAGGCGCGCTGCCTCGGTGTCAGCCCGGCAGTCCTCTTCCACGTCGTCATGGCAC
This sequence comes from Streptomyces sp. NPDC057623, assembly GCF_042800355.1. Lineage (NCBI taxonomy): Bacteria > Bacillati > Actinomycetota > Actinomycetes > Kitasatosporales > Streptomycetaceae > Streptomyces > Streptomyces sp. NPDC057623. The sequence continues at coordinate 202,797 of NZ_JBHVGZ010000007.1, read as the reverse complement.
GGGTCCTCGCCGCGGCGTCCTCGCGCGACGACGTCGTCTTCGGGACGGTGCTCTTCGGCCGGATGCACGCCGGCGTGGGAGCCGACAGGGTCCCGGGGATGTTCCTGAACACGCTGCCGGTCCGACTCGCCGTCCAGGACACGACCGCCCGGGAGGCCGTGCGGACGACGCAGCTCCAGATGGCCGAGCTGCTGGCCCACGAACACGCTCCGCTGGCCGTCGCCCAGCAGGCCAGTGGCCTCGGACCGACGATCCCCCTGTTCTCCTCGCTGCTCAACTACCGGTACAGCAGCGACATCGACGAGGCTGCGCACCCGGGGCTCGAAGGAGTCGAGACGCTCCCGGCCGGTGAGCGGACCAGTTATCCGCTCACCGTCTCCGTCGACGACTTCGGCACCGGCTTCCGGCTGACCGTGCAGTCGGTCGCACCGCTGGCCCCCGAGGCGGTGTGCGCCTGGCTGACCGACGCCACCGAACACCTGGTGACGGCTCTGGAGAACACACCGGACCTGCCACTGCGGGACGTGGAGGTGCGGGGCGGGGCCGAGCCCCCGACGGGCCGGCACGGTGACGCGGTACCGGCGGGAGCGCAGCGGGCACCGGACCGCGACTCGGTGCGCACGACTGCGTCCGCACCCGCGCGCCCGGCGTCCCGGCACCGGGACCAGGCGTTGCGCGGCATGTTCGCCGACGTGCTGGGCCACAAACGTGTGGGCATCCACGACAGCTTCTTCGATCTCGGCGGCCACTCTCTGCTCGCCATCCGTCTGGTCGCCCGGATCCGTGCCGAACTCGACGCGGAATTCAGCATGCGCGCCATGTTCGAACACCCCACCGTCGCTGAGATCGCCGAGCTCCTGGAACCACCACGGAAGCACACCGGGCAGCCCGCAGGAGTTCCCGACGGAGACGGCCGAGACCGTGACTGAGGAGAACGCACGACGCATGGGCCAGTCCTCGGCTCCCGTGCATCACGGTGAAATACTCCAAGGCGTTTTCCGGCACGAGGGAGGGCTGCGCCGCGGACTGGTGACGCTGCCCTGCGCCCTCTACTCGGTTCAGGCGCACTTCATTCCGGACGGCCACGCCGGAGTGACCGTTCTTCCACCGTGGAAGGTCAAGGCGCAGCGGGCGGCGGAACTCGCGCTGGCCGAACTGGGAAAGACCGGGGGCGGGCTGAAACTCTCCGGCGACGTGCCTCTGGGGCGCGGGTTCGGGTCGTCGACGAGCGATGTGCTGGCGGCGGTCGGCGCGGTGCAGAGCGCGTTCTCGCTGACCCTCCCCGACGACGTCGTCGCACGCATCGCCGTCCGGGCCGAGACGGCGTCGGACTCGCTGATGTACCCGTCCACGACGGTGCTCTTCGCCCACCGGGACGGCGAGGTCCTCGAGGACTTCGGATCCCCGATGCCACCGCTGAGCGTCCTGGGCTTCGGATCCAGGCCGGGTGCCACCGGGACCGGAGTCGACACGCTGGCACTGCCGCCGGCCGCCTACGACGCCGAGGAGATAGAGCACTTCGCCGAACTGCGCCGGATGCTCGGCGAGGCCATGGCGGCCAAGGACGTCACGCTGCTCGGGGAAGTGGCCACCGCGAGCACGCGGATCAATCAGCGCCGGCTCCCCGTTCCCCGACTGGACCGCATTCTGGTCATCGCGGACGAGGTGGGGGCGGTCGGCGTTCAGACGGCCCACAGCGGCGACATAGCGGGCCTCATGTTCGACCGTGGCCGGCTGGACGTATCCGAGCGAATGGAACGGGCCCGAGGACTTCTCCGGGACATTGAAATAACCGAGCAATGGGAATTCGAAACGGGTGGCTGACGTCATGTCAACGACGGTGTATGGAAAAGTCTACGGATCGGCGTACGAGGCCATGGAGTTACCGCGGATCATCCGCGTGCGCGACAACCTGTACGCGGCCGCTTTCAACCTCATGAAGCTGCTGCCCGCGCGCTACATCCTCGAACAGGCGGAAAAGGCCGGCCTGATCAGCCCGGGAACCCCGATCCTGGAGACGTCATCCGGCACCTTCGGCCTGGGGCTCGCCATGGTGTGCCAGGCGCGCGGCTATCCGCTCACCGTGGTCGGTGACCCGGTGATCGACCAGGACCTGAAGAACCGCCTGGAAATGCTCGGCGCGACGGTGGACATCGTCGAGGACGACGGACGGCCCGGAGGAATCCAGGCCGCGCGCCTGTCCCGGGTGGACGAGCTCCACCGGGAGCGGCCCGAGAGCTTCATCCCCGGCCAGTACGACAACCCGGACAACCCGGCGGCCTACGCGGCCGTCGGCGAGCTGATCGCCCACACGCTCGGCGGCGTGGAGTGCCTGGTCGGACCCGTCGGCTCCGGCGGTTCCACAGCCGGCGTCGCGGCGTCCCTACGACGGGACGATCTGCCCCTCAGCCTCGTCGGCGTCGACACCCACGGCTCCGTCCTGTTCGGGGCGCCGGACGGAAAGCGGCTCCTGAGGGGGCTCGGCATGAGCCTCATCCCCGGCAACGTCGACCACACCGCCTATGACGAGATCCACTGGGTCGCGCCCGCGGAGGCGTTCCACGCGACCCACGAGCTCTACCGCCGGCACGGCCTGTTCATGGGCCCGACCAGCGGAGCCAGCTACCAGGCCGCGTCCTGGTGGGCCGAGCAGCACCCCGACGACAAGGTGCTGATGCTCCTGCCCGACGAGGGCTACCGCTACCAGTCGACCGTCTACAACGACGCCTGGCTGCGCGCACAGGGGGTGACTCCGGCCGCCACGGCGGGGCCCCGCCTGATCCGGCATCCGAGCGAGGCCGGGCAGAGCTGGGCACGACTGGTGTGGGGCCGCCGCAGCCACGCCCAGGTCGTGGGTCCGGAGGGAGCCTCGTGACCTCGCCCGTACTCCTTCTCGTCGAGAGCAACACCACCGGGACCGGACGGCAGTTCGCGCGGCGTGCGGCGGACCTCGGCGCCGAACCCGTACTGCTCACGGCCGACGCGAGCCGTTACCCCTACGCGGCCGAGGACCGACTGCGTGTCGTCACCACCGACACCTCGGACGAGGACGCGGTGCTGGCCGCCGCCCGGTCCGTCGGTGAGCGGTCCCGTATCGCCGGTGTCACCAGCAGTTCCGAGTACTACGCGGCCACCGCTGCCGCGACCGCACACCGCCTCGGCCTGCCAGGACCCGACGCCGACGCCGTACGGACCTGCCGCGACAAGTCCGAGCAGCGCCGCATGCTCGCCGAAGCCGGCGTACCCGTACCCGAGTTCACGCGGGTGCGGGACGCGCGGGAGGCGGTCGGCGCGGCCGAGCGGATCGGGTACCCGGTGGTGCTGAAACCGGTACTGGGATCGGGAAGCCTGGGGGTACGGCTCTGCACGGACCCGGCGACGACGAAGGCCCACGCCACGGAGCTGACCGCCGCCTCGGTCAACGAACGCGGGCTCCCCGTCTCTCGCGGCGTGCTGGTCGAGCGGTATCTGCCCGGCGCGGAGTACTCCGTCGAGGTCTTCGGTAACACCGTCGTCGTCGTGGTCGCCAAGCATCTGGGCCCCCTGCCCGACTTCGTCGAACACGGACACGACCTGCCCGCCGAGCCGACGTCCGACGCCAGGGCGCAGCTGGAGGACGTGGCCGTGCGCGCGGTGAAGGCGCTCGGTCTCGGCTGGGGCGCGGCACATGTGGAACTGCGCCGGCACGGCGATGACACGCGGGTGATCGAGGTCAACCCGCGCCTCGCGGGCGGCATGATTCCCGACCTCGTCAGCCGGGCCCTGGGAGTCGACCTGGTACGCGCTCAGGTGTCCGCCGCCATGGGGCTCGGCCACGACGGGGAACAGCGGGGCCCGGCCCGAGCGGCGGCCATCCGCTTCCTCACCGCCGAGCGTCCCGGAGTGCTCGCCGGTCCGGACACGTGGGCTGCCGCACTGGCCGCCGCCCGCTCCACCGCACGGGTCGAAGCGGCCGAGCTGTACCGCGCCGCCGGCGAACAGGTCGCTCCCGCACACGACTTCCGGGGGCGTCTGGGCCATGTCATCGCCGTCGCGGACACGGTTCCCGACGCGGCCGAAGCCGCGAGCGCCGGACTGGTAGAACTGGGCGCCGCGCTGCGCGGCACCGACAAAGGAACGGAGTGACGATGGCCATGGACATGCACGGGACGCACGCCGACGCGGCGGACACATGGCTGCGGACGGTGAAGCGAAGCATCGATCCGCGTGTGCGACTGGTCTGCTTTCCCCATGTCGGGGGAGCGGCGAGCTTCTTCGCCCCCTGGGAGAAGCTCACGCCGGCCGACGTGGAGCTCATCGGGGTCCGCTATCCCGGCCGCGAGGACCGACTGCTGGACCCCTTCGCGGAAACCGTGCGGGAGCTGGCAGAGCCGATAGCGCGCGCGTGTTCGGGGCTCCTCGACAAGCCTTTGGCGTTGTTCGGGCACAGCATGGGCGCCTCGGTCGCCCACGAGACGGCCCGCTGCCTGGAACGCGAGTACGGCGCCTCGGTGGCCGCCCTCTTCGTCTCCGGCCGCCCGGGCCCCGGCCGTCAGGAAACGGGTGGCCGATACGCCGAGGCCGGTGACGACGAACTCGTGGAACTCATCGGCCTGCTCGGGGGTACGGAAGCCGCCGCCCTGGCACATCCCGAGCTGCGCGAACTGGTCCTTCCCGCGATCCGGGCGGACTACCGGCTGCTGGCCCGGTACCGGGCACCACTCACCGAACTGGCCGCGCCCGTGGTCGTCTACTGCGGGGACGCGGACCCGGACCTGGACCAGGACGCCGTCGAGGCATGGTCGGCCGTCGCCGGGTCGACGTTCGACGTCCGCCGCTTCGGTGGCGGGCACTTCTACCTGACGGACCAGGCGCCGGCCCTGCTGGACGACCTGTTCGCCCGCCTGAAGCCCACGGCCTGATGACAGAAGCTCACCCCACAATTCGGCAGCGAGAAAGGTGAACCGGTGGCGAATCCGTTCGAGGACGAAAACGCGGACTTCCTGGTCCTGGTCAACGAGGAAGGGCAGCACTCGCTCTGGCCCGCCGCCACGGCGGTACCGGACGGCTGGAACGCCGTTTTCGGCAGGGCGCGGCGGGACGCGTGCCTGGAGTACATAGAGAGGTCCTGGACCGACATGCGCCCGAGCAGCCTCGTCGCCGTCATGTCCGCCACCGGTCCGCAGGCGCACCGGGACACGGCGTCGGGGCAGGGACCCGGGGACAGTGCCGAGTAGAGCCCTGTCCTACGCCGGACGGACCGCGCGGGAGACCCTCTCCGGCCTGCCCCGCGCCTTCTGGTGGCTGTGGGCCGGCACGCTCGTCAACCGCCTCGGCGGTTTCGTCGTCACCTTTCTCGCCCTGTACCTGACGACGCAGCGCGGCTTCTCGGCCGCGTACGCGGGCCTGGTCGCAGCGCTGTACGGGCTGGGCGGGGGCCTGGCCGCCGTGATCGGTGGCGTGCTGGCCGATCGGATCGGCCGCCGGCGTACCTTTCTGCTCGCCTCCCTGGGCGCGGGGGTGACGACGGCGATCCTCGGTTTCGTCACGCACCCGGTCGTGCTCGCGGTCGTGGTCTTCACGGTGGGGCTGACCAGCAACGCCTCCAGGCCGGCGGTCTCCGCCATGATGGTCGACCTGCTGCGGCCCGAGGACCGGCTGCGGGCCTATGCCCTCAACTACTGGGCGATCAACGTCGGATTCGGAGTATCGGGTGTGGTGGCCGGGTTCATCGCCGGGCACAGCTATCTGTGGCTGTTTCTCGGCGACGCGCTGATGACGGTGCTGTGCGCCCTGGTCGTCTTCGCACGGGTACCGGAGACGGGGAAACCCCTCGGCAGGGCCGCCGGTGAGAAGGGCCCGCGGACCGGGCTCCGCCAGGTGTGGCGCAACCGGCGCTTCATGGCGCTGGTCGGGTTGGCGTTCGTCCTCGGCACGGTGCTCCAGCAGGCCTTCACCACCCTGCCGGTCGACATGACCCGGAGCGGGTTCAGCGCCTCGGACTACGGGCGTGTGCTGGCGCTCAACGGCCTGCTGATCGTCGTCCTCCAGATACCGGTCACACGGTGGGCGAGGAAACGCCGCCCGGTGGTCATGCTCGCCTCCGGTGCCCTGCTGCTCGGATGGGGCTTCGGGCTGATGGCCCTGGTCGGCAGAGCGGGACTGCCCGTGTACGTGGGGTTCTACATGCTCGCGGTGGCCGTCTGGACGCTGGGGGAAGTGATCCATGAGCCGGCGTCCATGGCCATGGCGGCCGAGGCGTCCCCACCGGAGGCCCGCGGGCGTTACCAGGGCATCTTCGCTCTGGCCTCGTCGGCATCGGCCTTCGCCGGTCCCGTGGCGGGCGGTGTCGTCCTCGACCGCTTCGGATCCGTAGCCGTCTGGGGCGCCTGCGCCGTGGCGGGCACGGTGACGGCCGGCGGGTACTGGATGCTGCTGCGACGTCCCGAGGGACGGCACCCGCCGCGTCCGGACGAACCACATCTCCCCGCCGCTCAACCGGCCCGCGGCTCCGTCGAGACGTGACGGCCGGGTGGCAACGGGGGCCTGAGACCGGGGCGAACGAGTCGGCCCCGCGTTCCCCGTGCTGCCGCGTCCGATCGACGAACTGTCGGTCGCCTTCCGGGCCGCTGTCGCCGGCGCGCCCAGCCTCGACGTGCGGGTGACCGCCTCTCCTGCCTGATGCCGTCCTCCGACCGCCGTTCACCCCCCCCACCCCGGTCCCGACGATCTACGATCGCTGACGGGGTATCACAGCAAGGGGGGGCGGGGGATGACCGCTGAGTGTGGTGGGTCGACGGCGGCTGACGTTGAGCGGGCGATCCGCGCCGCCGAGGAGCTCATGGAGCGTGAAGGGCTGGCGGACGGTGGCCCGGAGGTGCCCGAGCCGGTCGGGCCCGAAGCGACGTGCGCGGCCGTTCAGCGGCTCGGACACCTGTTCGTGGAACTGCCCGGACAGATGCGGTACGGGCTGCGCCGACAGCGGGACAACGGCGGGGACCTCTCGACCGACCCGCTCCAGGGCCTGTCCGAGATGGTGCAGAACGCCGACGACCTCGGCGCGTCCCAGGTCAGGATTCTCGTCCGCGGCACGGAACTGCTGGTGGCGCACGACGGCCGTCCGGTACGGCTGACCGATGTCATGGCGCTCGCCATGCCGTCGCTGACCAGCAAGGCCGACGACCCCGACGCCACAGGCAGGTTCGGCATCGGACTCATGACACTGCGTCGGCTGTCCCCCGTGCTGGAGATCTTCTGCGGCTACTACCGCGTCCGGATCGGGGATCCCGACGTGTCCCTCGCCGAGCCCCTGTCGGTTCCCGCCTGGTTCGCGCGGGACGGCTGGACGGTCCTGCGTGTCCCGCTCGCCACACCGGCCGACGTACGGGCGCAGGACGTGGACGACTGGCTCACCGCGTGGGGTGACGAGGCGCTCCTCTTCCTCGACCAGGTGCGCACGGTCGTGCACCAGCGGGAGGGCGGTGACGTACGCACCCGGCTGGCACTGGAGTGGAGCGAACCGGACGCCTTCGAGGCGGCCGTCGACGGCCGGGACACCCTGATCGACGTGCGCACAGCGCGGTCTTCCGGCGGTACGTCCTGGCAGGTCAGCCGTGCCGTCGTGCCGAGTCCGCCCGACGTGCCACGGATCCGCAAGGCCACGGGCGAATCGACCGGCCTCGGCGTCGCGATCCCACTGCACGAGGCCGCGGGCGACGAGGCGGCCGGACAGGTGCACATCGGGCTGCCCGTGACGGCGCTGAACCCACCGATCCGGCTGGCCGCCCAGTTCGACCCGAACCCGAGCCGTCAGCACCTCAACGACACCCCGTGGAACCAGGCACTCCTTCCCCTGCTGAGTGACCTGTGGGCCGCCGTCATGGTGCGACAGCTGCGCCTGAACCCGACCGCGGCCTGGCAGTGCCTGCCGCTGCCGCACGACGCCGAGTCGCCGAAGGGACCCGTACACGACCTGGAGCGGCGGCTCCTCGCCCTGGCCCGCGCCCGGGTGTCGTACGAACTGCGGGTGCGGACGCCGCTCCACGGCGACCTCGGGCTCGCCGACCTCGCCGTCGGCGACGAGGCGCTCGCACGCGCCCTGTCGGAGGCGGAGATCGCGCGGGTGGCCGGGCGTACGGCCGTACTGCCCGCGGCGGTGCGGGACGCGGACGGCCGGTGGCAGGACGTCCTCGACGACTGGGCCGGACACGACGGTGCCGCGGCCAGGACCGTCACCGTGGCGATGGCTCTGGACGCGCTCCTCGGCGATGCGTCCCGGAGCCCGGAGGCGACGGTCGCACTCGCTTGCGTCGCCGTCACCGAGGGCGAGGCGGGGCGGCTTCGCCAGCACGAGTGGCTGGTGGACGTCTCCGGGACGCGCCACCGGGTACCCGGGCCGGACGCCGCGGAGATCTTCACCGACAAGGCGCAGGGGCTCTCGAAGGTCCTCGGGCTCAGCCGCGTCCTGCACCCGGCCTTCGTCTCCGAGACCGGGGAAGCGGCCCGGGTCCACGCGTGGCTGCGCGAACAGCAGGTCTTCGTCACGGGCGCGGACCCGGTGCCCGCCATCCGCCGTCTCGCCGCGCGGGGCAGCCGACGGTCCGTCGCGCCCCTGGTCCTGGACGACGCCCAACTGGTGGCGCTGCGCGACGGGTTCCTGCGCGTTCCCGCGAACGAGCGCCGCAAGCTGGGCAGGCAGGTGGGCCGCGCCGTCCAGCTACAGGGACGCCGGACCGGGCCCGGGGGCCGCTGGGAGGACGTACAGGTCTGTCCCGCGGATGCCCATCTGCCGTCCCGGCTGGACAGCGTGGACCGGGCGGACAGCTTCGAGACAGCCGCGGGTACGGCCGGCGGCCTGACCTGGCTGCGCCCCCGCTACGCCCAGGTCCTGCTCGGCGCGGGCACGGGCCTGGGCGCGCGGGCCTTCTTCCGCCTGCTCGGTGCCGAGAAGGGACCCCGGCTGCGGCCGCACCCCCACGTGGAGTACCGCTTCTCCGCCTCCTACCCGAACGAAGGGCTGCCGGCCGGGATCCAGGGCGGTCCGGCGGAGCGCCTGAAGGACCTCCGTAACCGGTCGGCCACCTACACGTTGGACGACCACGACAGCCCGGACCTGGTGGCCGTCGTCCGCGACATCGCCGCGGAGCGGGACGGGACGGTACGACGCCGCCGGGCCGCCGCACTGCTGCGGGTGCTGGGGCGCTCATGGGGCGCCATGTCCGAGCACCAGAAGGTCCGCGCCGTCTCCGACTACCAGACGTGGAACTCCCGAGGGGAGACGGACGGCTTCTGGCTGTGGCAGCTGAAGACCACGGCATGGCTGGACAACCAGGACGGCGAACCGGCCGCTCCCAGCGGCCTGCGGGAGCGCACGACCAGTACCGTCGCCGTCTACGGCGCCGACGGCGCCGGCTTCCTGCACCCCGACCTCCAGCAGGCGGTGGGCAGGCGAGGAGAGGTGCTGATCGCCCTCGGCGTCACCAGTGAGCCGGGTGTGACGGACCTCCTGGAGGCACTGGGCCGACTGCGCGACCAAGAGGCCGGTGCCCCGGACCATCCGGCCGCGCAGCTCGTCTACCGGGCGCTCGCCGAGCGCCTCGCCGCCCACCGGGGCAAGGACGCGGCACTGGTGACCGCCGATGTCGTGCGTGCGTTCCGGCAGGAGCGGGGACTGGTTCTCACGGCCCTGGGCTGGCGCCGGCCGGGCGACTGCTTCCGTGGCCTCCCGGTCTTCGGCCGCTGGGCCCCCTTCGCACCGTCGTTCAAGGGCAGCGACGCACTCTGGGAGACCCTCGGAGTACCGCAGGCCGGTGTCGAGGACGCGGTGCGGGTCGTCCGGGACGTGGCCCGTGAGGCGAGGGAGGAGCGGGACGCGCGGGCGCCGGTCGACGCCGAGGCCGAGACCGTGGTGCTCGAAACCCTCCAGATGCTCGCCGGAACGGCCCGCGAACGGCCCGAGCGAGTGACGGCCTCCGTCCTGGGGAGACTGCCGTTGCGCACGAGCCGGGGCTGGACCAGCAAGCGTCCGGTGTACGCGGCCGACGCCATGGTGGCCGAGGCGCTGGGCTCCCGGATCCCGGTGTGGCTGCCGGGCGCGGAACTCGAACAGTTCAGGGCGCTCCTCGGACCCTTGCGGGTGACCGAGTTGGAAGCGGCGGACATCACCTTCTGTCCCGGGCCGGACGCGCCCGTCGACCAGGAGGCGACCGACCTGGTGCGGCATGCCCTGGATCTGCTCCGCGAGGACCTCCAGCGCAACGCCGTCGCCGTCGCGGGATCGCTCGACTGCTCCTGGGAGGACCTGGCCGAGGTCGAGGTGCGGATCACCTCGTCGCTGGAGTGCCTGGTCACGCTCCCCGGCGGGGAACCGGCCCGGGGCCCGGTGCGTACCGCGCTCGACCAGGACTCCCGCACGCTGTGGACGGTGGACCGCGAGCTGTTGAGGCGGCCCTCCGAGGCGGGCCGGGCCATCGCGACCCGCTTCACCCGGGACCGCCGCCAGGTCGCCCACTCCTGGGCGGCCGCCTACGACGAGGCGGAGCGCGGACGCGAGGCGGTGCGGCTGGAGCTGGCCGAGGAGCGGGTCGCGCGGCACCGGGCGGCGACGGACGCCGAGCGTGCCCAACGACTCGCCGCGCTGGAGACCGAAGTCAGGACGGCCCAGCACAAGGCGGGGGCCCGGCCGCCCGCGCCGGCACCCCTGGCGCCGGTCACCGTCCGCCCGGCCCTGACCGTCCCGTCGCTCCCCGCGGTGCGGGAGTTCGTCGACCCGGCGGCTCTTCGCATCACCGGCATCCGCCGCACCGCCCAGGCGGCGCCGACCGTCGGCGGCGCGACCGGGGCAGGCGGCGGCGCACCCGCCAGGGCACGCCTCACCCCACCCGCGTACGCACCGGCCGTGCCCGCGCCGCGTCCGGTGCCTCCCGCGCCCGCCATCGACCGCCAGGAGAGGGTGGCTCTGGACCTTCTGCGCAAGGTGCTGGGCACGGAGCAGGAACCGCGGTGGCTGCGCGATCTGCGGCACCAGCACGGTGTGGGCGCCGACGCGGTGGACGGGCTCGATCGGTTCTTCGAGCTGAAGACGACCTACGGACCCGAACAGGACACGGTGACCCTCACCGCCAAGGAGTGCGAACGGGCGGCCTCGGGTGCCGAGTTCTTCCTCGTCGTGGTGTCCGGACTCGCGGCGGACTCCGATCCCGTCCTGCGCCTCGTCCCGGATCCGCTGCACCAGCTCCGCATCCGCCCGAGCGGAAGCGTCCAGCTCACCGGGATCAAACAGTCCGGAAGCCTCGTCGTCGAATTCGGCACGGAGACGACCAAGGAACCGACGGAACCCTGACGGCCTCGCCAGGCCCCTGCTCGCGATCGGATCAAGGGACGCCATGCGTTAGCGTGGCGGGTGTTGACAGCGAGCCCTGTGCTGGTTCGTGCGGGTTCCAAAGGTGCGGTAGGGGTTAAAAAGTGCGGATCAGATCGATTTCATGAGAATTCTGCACACGTCCGACTGGCATCTCGGCCGGGCCTTCCACCGAGTGAACATGCTCGGTGCCCAGGCCGAGTTCATCGGCCACCTCGTCACCACCGTGCGTGACCACGGCGTCGACGCCGTGGTCGTGTCGGGAGACGTGTACGACCGGGCGGTACCGCCGCTCGCCGCGGTCGAGCTGTTCGACGACGCCCTGCACCGGCTCGCCGACCTCGGGGTGCCGACGGTGATGATCTCCGGCAACCACGACTCGGCGCGCCGGCTCGGCGTCGGGGCCGGTCTGATCGGCCGAGCGGGCATCCACCTGCGGACCGACCCCGCTGCCTGCGGCACACCGGTCGTGCTGCGGGACGACTTCGGCGACGTGGCCTTCTACGGACTGCCCTACCTCGAACCCGCCCTGGTGAAGGGCGAGTTCGGCGTCGACAAGCCCGGCCACGAGGCGGTGCTCGCCGCCGCCATGGACCGGGTGCGCGCCGACCTCGCGACACGCGCGCGTGGGACGCGCTCGGTCGCCCTCGCCCACGCCTTCGTCACCGGAGGCGAGGCCAGCGACAGCGAGCGGGACATCACCGTCGGCGGCGTGGCCGCGGTGCCCGCCGGGGTCTTCGACGGCGTCGACTACGCGGCGCTGGGGCATCTGCACGGCTGCCAGACCATCACCGAGCGCGTCCGCTACTCGGGCTCCCCGCTGCCGTACTCCTTCTCGGAGGCCGATCACCGCAAGAGCGTGTGGCTCGTCGACCTGGACGCCGACGGCGCGGTCACCGCCGAGCGGGTCGACTGCCCGGTGCCGCGTGCGCTGGCCCGGATCCGGGGAACGCTGGAGGAACTGCTCGCCGACCCCGCGCTCACGCGGCACGAGGAGGCGTGGGTCGAGGCGACGCTCACGGACGCGGTGCGCCCGGCGGACCCGATGGCGCGGCTCGCCGAGCGCTTCCCGCACACGCTGAGCCTCGCCTTCGACCCCGACCGGGCGCCCGACGACCCCGATGTGTCCTATGCGCGGCGGCTCGCCGGACGGAGCGACCAGGAGATCGCGGAGGACTTCGTGGGGCATGTGCGCGGGGCCGGTCCCGACGAACACGAACAGGGCGTGCTGCGGGACGCGTTCGACACGGTCCGGGCCGACGAAGCCGTGCGGGAGGTGGCGCGGTGAGGCTCCATCGTCTCGACGTGACGGCCTTCGGGCCCTTCGGCGGCTCCCAGAGCGTCGACTTCGACGCGCTGTCCGCGGCCGGGCTCTTCCTCCTGCACGGCCCCACCGGCGCAGGCAAGACCTCCGTACTGGACGCCGTCTGCTACGCGCTCTACGGCTCCGTGCCCGGCGCCCGGCAGAGCGGCCAGGGCATCACCCTGCGCAGCGACCACGCCGCGCCCGGCACCCGCACCGAGGTCCGCCTCGAACTCACCGTCGCCGGGCGCCGGTTGGAGGTCACCCGGCAACCGCCTTGGGCGCGCCCGAAGAAGCGCGGCACGGGCACGACACTCGACAAGGCGCAGAGCTGGCTGCGCGAGTACGACGGACAGGCCGGGGCATGGAAGGACCTCAGCCGCTCGCACCAGGAGATCGGCGAGGAGATCACCCAGCTGCTCGGCATGAGCCGCGAGCAGTTCTGCCAGGTCGTACTCCTGCCCCAGGGAGACTTCGCCCGCTTCCTGCGCGCCGACGCCGAGGCGCGCGGCAAGCTGCTGGGCCGGCTCTTCGACACGCGTCGTTTCGCCGAGGTCGAGAAACGCCTCGCCGAGCGCCGGCGCGCGGCCGAGGCCCAGGTGCGGGACGGCGACGCCGCGCTGCTCGCCGACGCCCACCGGATGCAGCAGGCGGCGGGTGACGCCATGCGGCTGCCCGACCTCGCACCGGGCGAGCCGGGCCTGGCGGACACCATCCTCGGCGCCGCCGCCGTCGCCCGCAGTACCGCCCGTGAACAGCTGACCGTCGCGCACTGCCGCCTGCTCGCCGCCGAATCCGCCCAGGCCGCCGCCGACCGCGCCCTGGGCGACGTACGCGAAGTGGCCCGGTTGCAGCAGCGGTTCGCCGACGCGCGGGAGCGGGCCCGGCTGCTTCAGGAGCGGGCCGACGGCTGTCGCCAGGCGCAGAACCGGATGGAACGGGCCCGCAAGGCGGAGGCGGTGGCACCCGCCCTGGAGCTGCGGGAGGCCACCGAGACGGAACACCGGCGGGCGGCCACCGCCGAGGCACACGCGCGTGGGCTGCTGCCGGACACCTTCGCCGGGGCCGAGGCCGCCGGGCTCGCGGCCGCCGCGCGCCGGGCCGCCGAGGAACTGGGCGGACTGGAGTCCGCCCGCCGCGCCGAGCAGCGGCTGACGGGCCTCGTCGACGAGCGCGACGAGCTGGACCGTCAGGAACGGGCCGACGAGGGGCTGCTCCAGGACGCCGAGGACTGGCTCGCCGGGTGGGAGGAGAAGCGCGCCTCGCACCAGGCCCGTATCGACGCCGCCCAGGAGGCCGCGACCCGCGCCGAGCAGCTCGCCGTACAGCGCGAACCGGCGCGGCAGCGGCTCGGCGCCGCGCGGCTGCGCGACCAGCTGGCCGGCGACACGGACACGGCCGCCGAACAGGCCCGCCGCACGCAGGAGCAGGTGCTCACGGCCAAGGCGCACTGGCTCGACGTCAAGGAACAGCGCCTGAACGGCATCGCCGCCGAACTCGCCGCCCAGCTGAGCGACGGCGAACCCTGCGCCGTCTGCGGCGGCACCGACCACCCCGCCCCCGCCCGCAAGGACGCCGGGCACGTGGACCGCGAGGCGGAGGAGCGCGCGCTGGCCGCCTACCAGCAGGCTGACGAGCGGCACACCGAGAAGGAACGGCACCTGGGCGTCGTACGCGAGGCACTGGCCGCCGCGACCGCCGAGGCCGGGGACTCGCCGACGGAGCAACTGGCCGTGCGCTGCGAGGAGTTGGAGGGGCTTTACACACAGGCCCGGCGGGACGCGTCCGCCCTGCACCCGGCTCACGAGGAGCTGCGCCGGGCCGAGGCGGAGTACGAGCGGCGGACCGCCGACCGGCAGCAGGCGGCGGTCAGAGGTGCGTCCCGGGTGGGACACCGCGAGCGACTGGACCGGGAGAAGGCCACCCTGGAGGGGGAGTTGGCCGAGGTCCGGGGCACTGCCGCGAGCGTGGCCGCGCGGGCCGCCCAACTGACCCGCCGGGCCGAGTTGCTCACCGCCGCCGCCGACACCGCGCGCACCGCCGAGGAAACCGCCCAGCGCCTGAAGGACGCCGACGCCCGCCTGGCCGACGCGGCCTTCCGCGCCGGGTTCGACACCCCGCAGGCCGCGGCCGCCGCGCTGCTCGACGACGCCGCGCACCGTGAGCTCCAACGACGGCTGGACGCCTGGCAGTCCGAGGAGGCCGCCGTACGGAGCGTCCTCGCCGAGTCCGACACCGCGGCCGCCGCCCGGCAGGCGCCCGCCGATCTCGCCGCCGCCGAGCGGGCCGCCTCGGCCGCGGCCCAGCGGTCCCGTGACGCCGCCTCCGCGCGCGACGCGGCCGGCCGGCGCTGTACCGAACTCGACCGGCTGTCCGCGCGCGCGGCCGCCGCCGTACGCCAACTCGCGCCGCTGCGCGAGGAGTACGACCGCGTGGCCCGCCTCGCCGCCCTCACCGCGGGCACCGCGGCGGACAACGAACGCAAGATGCGCCTGGAGGCGTACGTGCTGGCGGCCCGGCTCGAACAGGTCGCCGCCGCCGCGACCGCGCGGCTGCAGCGCATGTCCTCCGGCCGCTACACCCTCGTCCATTCCGACGACCGGGCCGGACGCGGCCGCAGCGGGCTCGGGCTGCATGTCGTCGACGCCTGGACCGGGCGCGAGCGGGACACGGCGACGCTGTCCGGCGGCGAGACGTTCTTCGCCTCGCTCGCCCTCGCGCTGGGCCTGGCGGACGTCGTCACCGACGAGGCCGGCGGGGTCCGACTCGACACCCTCTTCATCGACGAGGGCTTCGGCAGCCTCGACGACCAGACCCTCGACGAGGTGCTCGACGTGCTCGACTCCCTGCGCGAGCGCGACCGCAGCGTGGGCATCGTCAGCCATGTCGCCGATCTGCGCCGGCGGATCCATGCGCAGCTGGAGGTCGTGAAGGGCAGATCGGGGTCGGTGCTGCGGCAGCGGGGCCAGTGAGCGAGGCGGCGCCCGGCGACGTCAGTGGCCCAGCGGGCGGCGGGGGAGCGGTGACGAGTAGACGACGCTCGTGGTCACCGAGCCGAGCGTGCCGATCTTGCCGGACACCTCCTCCAGATGCCGCATGGAGCGGGCGGCGACCTTGATGACGAAGCAGTCGTCGCCCGTGACGTGATGGGCCTCCAGGATCTCGGGCGTCGTGCCGACCAGGTCGTGGAACGGCTTGTAGTTGCCGTTCGGGTACCGAAGCCGCACGAAGGCCAGGATCGGCAGCCCCAGCCGCTCGGGGTCGACCACGGCGGCGTACCCCTGGATGACGCCCGCCTCCTCCAGGCGGCGCACCCGCTCGGTGACCGCGCTCGCGGACATGGAGACGGCACGGGCGAGTTCGGCGAAACTGGCCCGTCCCTCCCGCTGGAGGACGTCGAGGATGCGCCAGTCTGTGGCGTCCGGGGAATACGCGGTCATGTCCGAGGGATAGCAGGGGAATCCCCGGCGAATCAAGGTCGGCACCGTGGAACGGCCCTTCAGGAAGTGGATCATCGACCGTAGATTTCTGGTCGTCGGGATCCGCCGGGTTCCGCCGGGATCCGCCGGGGAGGAAAACCAGATCATGACCACCGCCACCGCCACCGCCACCGCCACCGCCACCGCCACCGCGAACCCTGTACTGCGCGTCGCGCCCGCCGCGCCGGCCGAGGCCGCCGCCTACTTCCGCGCGAGCCTCGTCTTCCACGCCGACGTGTCCGACGTAGCCGCCGCCCTCGCGGCCGACGGCGACCCCGGCTTCGTCGTCCTGGACTCCCGCTCCACGGAGTCCTGGGACCAGGGCCACATTCCGGGCGCGATCCACCTCCCCACCGCGCTGATCCCCGAGCAGGCCGAGCAGCTCCTCGACAGGTCCGTGCCCGTCGTGACGTACTGCTGGGGCCCCGGCTGCAACGGCGCGACCCGTGCCGCCCTCGCCCTCGCCGAACTCGGCTACCAGGTCAAGGAGATGCTCGGCGGCTTCGAGTACTGGACGCGCGAGGGCTTCGCGTACGAGACCTGGGAGGGCCGTGAGCGGCGTGCCGCCGACCCCCTGACGGCGCCGGTGGACGCGGAGAACTGCGGCTGCTGAAGCGGAGTTGGGCACGGTGACCGCGTGGGGCGCTGGGCGTGTAGGTTCTGCTGCCATGGTGCGATACGCGGAACCGGGCGCGGTGGAGTGGGTCGAGTCGGGCGGCGGCCCGCTGATAGCGATACCGGAGACGGTGCTGCCGTTCTGGGCGGGCGCCGACGGGGACGAGACGGCCTCGGACTACGACCGGGCCTGCGAGGTCGACGGGGCCGTAGGACTCCTGCCCGTGGGAGACAGCGCGGCACTGGTGCTGGGCGACGAGCCCGCCTCCACGGCCTACCTGCCCGACCACGGCATCTTCGTACGCTGGCGCGCCGCCGACTCCGAAGCGGAACTGCTGTCCCGGGTCCCGGCCGCCCTCGCCACGGCCGTCTGGGAACGCGAGGTGCGCTGGAAGGTCCCGGGCACGGTGGTCCTCTTCGACTCGGCCTGGCCGGGCAGCGAGACCGAACGGGCCGGACATCTGCGGGTGGCTCTGGAGCCCGGTGCGTACGCGGTGCGCGCGGCGCAGGTGCAGCCCGGGCCCGAGACCTGGCTGGGGCTCGTCCAGCTCCAGCGGCTGCCGCACTGACCTGCCGCCCACCGGACTCTCGCGCGGCCCCGGGGCGAGCGTTCACCCACCTCCGGGGCGGGTCCGCGCTGACGACCGAGTGCGCCGGCGCCGATGTCCAGGTGCGCCCGCGCCGATAACCGGGTGCGCCGGACCCGGCCGTCGACCATCATGATCTGCCATGCCCCGACTCCCGCACCCCGCGCCCGAAGACCTGCGCCGAGACCCCCTGCCCCTGCGCGGCCGGACCGCCCTGGTGACGGGAGCCAGCAGACGCGCCGGCATCGGCCATGCGGTGGCCCGACGGCTCGCCGCGTACGGGGCGAGCGTCTATCTGCACCACCATGTGCCGCACGACGCCGCGATGCCCTGGGGAGCCGACCGGCCCGAGGAGGTCGTCGCCTCCGTGCGCGAGGCACTCGGCGACCCCGGTGCCCAGGTTCTCGCGGGGCCCGGCGACCTCTCCGACCCGGCCGCACCCGCCGAGCTGATCGCCACGGCCGCCGCGGCGCTCGGCGGGCGGCTCGACATCCTGATCGCCAACCATGCCGTCAGCGGCTCCGACGGCACCCTCGACGAGATCGACGCCGCCATGCTCGACGCGCACTGGGCGGTCGACACACGCGCGGTGCTGCTCCTCGTCCAGGCCCATGCCCGGCTGCGGCCGCCCGGCCCCGGCGGGCGCGTCGTGATGATGACCTCCGGGCAGGACATCGCGGGCGGTATGCCCGGCGAGATCGCCTACGCCCTCCAGAAGGGCGCCCTCGCCTCGATCACCCGCTCCCTGTCGACCACGCTCGCCGAGCAGGGGATCACCGTGAACACCGTCAACCCGGGCCCCGTGGACACGGACTACCTGACCGGCGAGGTGTACGAGGCCGTGGCGGCCGCCTTCCCCGCCGGCCGGTGGGGCATGCCCGACGACCCGGCCCGCCTCATCGCCTGGCTGGCGACGGACGAGGCGGGCTGGATCACCGGTGAGGTCGTCAACTCCGAGGGCGGCTTCCGGCGTTGACCCGGTGGTCCGTCAGAGCTGGGCCAGTTCGTCCACCAGGTCGTCCAGACCCAGCGACCCCTGGGACAGGGCCGCCATGTGCCACGCCTTGAGATCGAACCCGGCGCCGTGCCGCTCCCGCGCCTTCTCACGGCCCAGCAGCCACGCCCGCTCGCCGAGCTTGTAGCCGATCGCCTGACCCGGAATCGTCAGATACCGGGTCAGCTCGCTCTCGACGAAGTCCGCCGGACGACTGCTGTGCGCACCGAAGAACTCCTGGGCCAGTTCCGGAGTCCACCGCTCGCCCGGGTGGAAGGGCGAGTCGGCCGGGATCTCCAGCTCCAGGTGCATGCCGATGTCGACGATGACGCGGGCCGCCCGCATCATCTGCGCGTCGAGGTAACCGAGCCGGTGCTCCGGGTCGGTGAGGAAGCCGAGCTCGTCCATGAGCCGCTCCGCGTACAGCGCCCAACCCTCGGCGTTGGCGCTGACGATGCCGATCGTGGCCTGGTAGCGGGAGAGGTTCCCGGCGACGTACGTCCACTGCGCGAGCTGCAGGTGATGGCCCGGCACGCCCTCGTGGTACCAGGTCGAGACGAGGTCGTAGACCGGGAAGCGGTCCAGGCCCATCGTCGGCAGCCAGGTGCGGCCCGGACGCGAGAAGTCCTCCGAGGGGGAGGTGTAGTACGGCGCCGCCGCACCGCCGGGCGGGGCGATGCGCGACTCCACCTTCCGTACCGGCTCGGCGAGTTCGAAGTGCGTGCCGTCCAGCTTCTCGATCGCCTCGTCCATCAGGCCCTGGAGCCAGTCACGGACCTCGTCGACGCCCTCGATGTGCGTGCCGTGCTCGTCGACGTGCGCCAGCGCCACCCACGGGGTCGCGGCGCCCGGGAGGATCTTCTCGGCCTCCTTCCTCATCTCGCCGAGCAGGCGGTGGTACTCGGCCCAGCCGTAGGCGTAGGCCTCGTCGAGGTCGAGGTCGGTGCCGTTGAAGTAGCGCGCCCAGCGGGCGTAGCGCTCGCGGCCCACCGTGTTCGGCGCACCCTCGACGGCCGGCGCGTACACGTCGCGCATCCAGTCCCGCAGTTCCACCACGGCGGCCGTCGCCCCGCGGGCGGCCTCGTCCAGTTCGGCGCGCAGCGCCTCGGGGCCGGCCGCGACGAAGTCCTCGAACCACCCCCGGCCCTCGCCGGTGTCGGACCACTCGGTGAGCTGCTCGACGAAGGTGGCGGTCGGACGCGGGGCCGCGTACAGCTTGCGCTCCAGGCCCAGCGCGAGGGACTCGCGGTAGCCCGCGTACGCGGTCGGCACCGCGCGCAGCCGCTGGGCGATCGCCGCCCAGTCCTCGTCGGTCTGGTTGGGGGTGACGGTGAAGATCTCGCGGACCGAGTGGGCGGGCGTGGCCATGTTGCCGACCGAGCGCAGGCCCTCGTCGGTCTCGTGCACGGCGAGTTCCGCGGTGAGCCGCTCGCGCAGCAGGCGCCCGCACCGGCGCTCGATGTCACTGTCCGCGCCGGGCGCGCGCTCGGCCTCGTCGAGTCGCGCGAGGGTGGCTCGCTGGAGCTCCGCGAGTGCCTCCTGGCCCGCGGGCGAGAGGTCGGGGAGCTTGCTCGAACTTTCCTGCACACCGAGATACGTACCGGTGACCGGGTCGAGGGCGATGAGCTCGTCGACATACGCGTCGGCGACCTCACGGGGAAGCGGAGTCTTGGTCTCGGACATGCGGACCATCCTCATATGGCGACCGCTGCCGCGTCAGCCCGGATTCACCGGCGTTCGCCCCGCGTCACCCGGATTTCGCTGAGGGCGTGTTCTCGGCCGCGTCGGGCGGCAGCAACGGCCCGCAGTCCCACTCCTGGAAGATCAACCGTGTCTCCACCCGCGCCACCTCGCGCCGGGAGGTGAACCCGTCGAGCACCAGCCGCTGCAGATCCGCCATGTCCGCGACCGCGACATGCACGAGATAGTCGTCGGGGCCGGTGAGGTGGAAGACGGTCAGCGACTCCGGCAGCGCCCGGATCCGCTCCACGAACGGTCCCACCAGCTCCCGCCGATGCGGCCTGACCTGCACGGACAGCAGTGCCTGAAGCCCGCGGCCCAGCTTGGCCGGGTCCAGCCTGAGCTGATGGCCGAGGATCACGCCCGAACGGCGCAGCCGCGTCACCCGGTCCAGACAGGTCGACGGAGCGACACCGACCTGCACGGCGAGATCGCGGTAGGTGGTCCGGGCGTCGTTCTGCAGGAGCCGCAGCAGATGCAGATCGACCGGATCCAGTACGACAGATTCGGCCATTGGCCGAACGTAGCACGGGGTGTGTCCCCAGTGACCCGTCCGTTGTTCAGTCTTCCGCCCATGGACCCAGCGAGCAGGGAGGCATACGCCGGTATGCACGGGTACGACGATGTACGCACCGCATCCAGAGCACTCGCCACCGAGGCCGTCCACGCGGGCCGTGACGACCTCGCCCGGCAGGGACTGCACGCCCCGCCGATCGACCTGTCGACCACTTATCCGTCCTACGACAGCCGCGGCGAGGCCGCCCGCATCGACGCCTTCGCCACGACCGGCGCCGAGCCGGACGGCCCGCCCGTCTACGGCCGCCTGGGCAACCCGACCGTCGCCCGCTTCGAGACCGCCCTGGCCCGTCTGGAGGGCACCGAAGCGGCCGTCGCGTTCGCCAGCGGTATGGCGGCACTGACCGCGGTCCTTCTCGTACGGGCCTCGATTGGCCTGCGCCACGTCGTCGCCGTACGCCCGCTGTACGGCTGTAGCGACCATCTGCTCACCGCCGGGCTGCTGGGCACGGAGGTGACGTGGACCGACCCCGCCGGAATAGCGGAGGCGCTGCGTCCGGACACCGGCCTGGTGCTGGTCGAGACCCCGGCGAACCCCACGCTCACCGAGGTGGACCTGCGGGCGGTGGCCCATGCCTGCGGCTCCGTGCCGCTGCTCGTGGACAACACCTTCGCCACACCCGTGCTCCAGCGCCCCGCCGAACACGGTGCGCGGCTGGTGCTGCACAGCGCCACCAAGTACCTCGGCGGGCACGGGGACGTACTGGCGGGCGTGGTGGCCTGCGACGAGGAGTTCGCCGGGCGGTTGCGGCAGATACGGTTCGCCACGGGCGGTGTCCTGCATCCGCTGGCCGGCTATCTGCTGCTGCGCGGCCTGTCGACCCTCCCCGTACGGGTCCGGGCCGCCTCGGAGACCGCCTGCGAACTCGCCCGCCGCCTCGCCGCCGACCCGCGCGTCGCCCGCGTCCACTATCCGCGCATCGGCGGCGCCATGATCGCCTTCGAGGTGCACGACGACCCGCACGAGGTCATCGCCGGCGTCCGCCTGATCACCCCCGCCGTGAGCCTCGGCAGCGTCGACACCCTCATCCAGCACCCGGCGTCCATCAGCCATCGCATCGTGGACGCCGACGACCGCCGGGGCGCCGGCGTCAGCGACCGCTTGCTGCGCATGTCGGTGGGCCTGGAGGACGTGGAGGACCTGTGGGCTGATCTGGACGGAGCGCTGCGGATGGCGGCGAGCCCTCGAAGGGGC
The DNA here is from genome assembly GCF_042800355.1 of Streptomyces sp. NPDC057623. Taxonomy (NCBI): domain Bacteria; kingdom Bacillati; phylum Actinomycetota; class Actinomycetes; order Kitasatosporales; family Streptomycetaceae; genus Streptomyces; species Streptomyces sp. NPDC057623. The sequence goes on along the minus strand of NZ_JBHVGZ010000007.1, from coordinate 180,970 downwards.
GCGGGGCTGTGTCAACAGGAGGCTCCGCCGCGGGGCATGACCAGCCACGACGAACCCGCGGCCGCCGGTCGGCCGTAGCTCCTACGGCGCTTCGGGTCGCCCTCACTCACCCGAACCCGACACGCGCCCCACGACCCCCACGGTCCCCTCCGGTGCAACCGGCGGAGCCAACCGCGCGGTGATGACCAGGGTCCCCTCCTCGATCTGATAGTCGAGGGGGAGCCCCAGGCCGCGCATCGCGGCGACCATGCCGGTGTTGGACGACTGCGTCACGGCGTACACGCTCTCGCAGCCCGCCTCGACCGCCATCCCCACCAGCCTGCGCAGCAACTCGCCGCCGATGCCGCGCCGCTGCCACGCGTCCTCGACGAGCAGCGCGATCTCCGTCTCGTCGCCGTCCCACAGGAGGTGACCGAGGCCGACGACGCGGCCCGACGCGGTCTGCACGGCGATCGTGCGGCCGAAGCGGGGGCTGAGCAGATGGTTCAGGTACCGGTCCGCGTCACCGATCGGGCCGTGGTACCGCATCGCGAGCGTCCGTGCCGAGCACCGCCCGTGCATCTCCTTCGCGGGCCTGAGATCACCGGTGTCCACCCGGCGCACGGTGATGTCGTTGCCCTCGGGCAGCGTCAGCACGTCCTGGCTGCGCGGCACGCGCGGGCCGAGCCGGGCGTCCAGCTCCACCAGCGCCCGCGCCCGGGCGAACTCGGTCGGCGTGAACGGCAGATACGGCCGCTCCACGGTGATCACTCCGCCTTCCGGCGCCCGCAGCCGCATCACGGTGTCCTCGAGTGCCCCCTCCACCGGGACGGCCGCCGGGCCCCGGCCGCCCCCCGCCGGCGCGGCGGGCAGTGACCGGATGGTGCACCGGCCCAGCAACTGCCGCAGCGCCAACGGGAGTTCCGCCGCGTCCAGGGCGGTACGGGTGGCGAGGCCCAGCACCCGGGTCGGCGCGTCCACCAGGTCGTGGGCGTCCGCCCGCTCGATCCACGTGCCGGTGCCGCCGGCCGCCGAGACCGCCTGGGCGAGCTCGGCCGCCGCGAGCCCGCCGGGCGCACGGAGCAGGAACTCGTCCACCGTGCCCTCGGCCAGCGGGTGCGTCTGGAGGCTCAGGATGTCCACCCGCAGCCCGGCGAGCGCCGTGCACAGCGCCGCCAGCGATCCCGGTTCGTCCTGCACCGTCGTCCGCATCCGCCACAGCGCACTCTCCTCGGACACCGGCGCGGACGAATCCCGCGACCGCTCCGACGGCCCGGCCCGCTCCTCGGAGCGCGGCCGGGCACCGGTATCGCCCGTCGGCGGTGCGTGACCGTGGCGGCGTGCCCACCATGAGTGGAACCCCGCCGCGGCGACCAGCACCGTCGCCGGGACCAGCAGCAGTGCCGGTCCGTCGGGCCCGTGCCCGACCAGATTCGTCACGCCGTCCACCACGGCCGCCGCCGTGAGGAGTGCGGCGAGCTGGACGACGTTACGCCGCCAGTGGTGCACGGGACGTCCGTCCTTCGCACGCGTCACATCAGACATGTCTCGACTCATGCAGCCACTGTGAAGGAAGGGTGTTGCGTGATCACGAACGCATTGTGACCGGGCGGTAAAGAAGGCTTATGCCGGTTTTGTGACTCATTCAATTATGCCGGCGCGGACCAGGTTCGGAACGAATCGGGGCGGCGACCACTGACAAGCGGCTCCGACCTGCGGAAATACCTGTTTCCGAGCCGAGTTGGCGGCACGGGGCCCAGGCTGCGGAAGTTACTGACCGACCCGGCCCGGCTGGAGGACCTGCGTGAACAGCACGGTGCCGTCGGACTCGCGCAGACGCACCGTCAGCTCACCGCTGTCGCCGTCGATGTCGACCTCGCCGAAGAACTGGTAGCCGCCGGCCGGCGAGACGTTAGCGGTCGTCGGCGCCTTGATGAACACCCGGTCCGGACCGAAGGTGCCGTCCAGCGTGTTCGCCGGGAACGCGCCCGCGTTGAGCGGGCCGGAGACGAACTCCCAGAACGGCTCGAAGTCGGTGAAGGCCGCCCGCGACGGCTGGTAGTGCTGGGCCGAGGTGTAGTGCACGTCGGCGGTCAGCCACACCGTGCCGGTGATCCCGTGGTGCTTGATGAACCGCAGCAGCTCGGCGATCTGGAGCTCCCGCCCCAGCGGAGCCCCCGGGTCACCCTGCGCGACGGCCTCGATGTTCGGCTTGCCGTCGCCGGTGTCCGGCACCACCAGGCCGAGCGGCATGTCCGAGGCGATCACCTTCCACACCGCCCGGGAACGGGACAGCTCGCGCTTGAGCCACCGCAGCTGCTCGGCGCCGAGGATGCCCTGCGCGTCGGTGGCCTGGTCGTCCGTCGAGTTGGCGTTGCGGTAGGTGCGCATGTCCAGCACGAACACGTCCAGCAGCGGACCGTGGTTGACCACCCGGTAGACCCGGCCGTCGGGGCGGCGCAGCGTCGAGATCGGGAAGTACTCGGAGAACGCCTGCCGGGCGCGTGAAGCCAGGACGTCGACGTTCTTCTCGGTGTAGCGGGCGTCGGCGAGGATCTCGCCGGGGTACCAGTTGTTGGTCACCTCGTGGTCGTCCCACTGGATGATGGACGGGACCTGGGCGTTGAACCGCTTGAGGTTGTCGTCGAGCAGGTTGTAGCGGAAGTTGCCGCGGAACTCGGCCAGGGTCTCGGCGACCTTGGACTTCTCCTCGGTGGTGATGTTCCGCCAGGTGCTGCCGTCTGGCAGGGCGACCGAGGCCGAGATCGGGCCGTCGGCGTAGATGTTGTCGCCGCTGCACAGGAAGAAGTCCGGGTCCAGCGCGGCCATCGCGTTGTAGATCCGGTAGCCGCCGAAGTCCGGGTTGATGCCCCAGCCCTGACCGGCGAGGTCGCCCGACCACACGAAGCGCACGCCGTCGCGCCGCCGCGCGGAGGCCGTACGGAACGTGCCGGTGACCGGCTCGCCGGTGCGGCGCGGGTCGTCCGGGTCGGCGAGCAGCACGCGGTAGTGGATCTGCTCGCCGGACGGCAGGCCGCGCAGCCGGGTCGTGCCGGCGAAGTCCGTGTCCGCGCCCAGCAGCGGGCCGTGCCATCTGCGCGCTTCGCGGAACGACTCGGTCGCGGACGTCTCGACGATCATCCGGGCCGGACGGTCGGAGCGCACCCACACCAGCCCCGAGTCGCAGGTCACGTCTCCCGCCTGTACGCCCCATCCCGCCCTGGGACGCCCCGACAGGGCGAACGCCGGTGCCGAGCCGAGTGCCGTGGGCAGCGTGAGCGCCGCCGAGGCGGCGAGCGAGCCGCGCAGAACGCTGCGGCGGCCCGGGAACGAACGGTGTGACATGGAGGCCTCCAGGGGCGGGATCCGGCCAGTGTGCAGTGCCACAACTACTGGTGCGCCGCAGCGCACACGCAAACCACAAGTGAACAACTGACCGCATCCACAAGGGAACCGGTCTGTCATGCGCGAGTCGTGCTCAGCTTCCACGCGGGGCGGTCGCCCCGGCCATGAGCCGTACGCCCGCCCGGATCCGTGTCGGCGGCAGGTGCGCGTATCCCAGGACCAGCCGCACACCCGGCTGCCCGCCCTCCCCGGCAGGCGCGTGTGCGTGGTCCGCGTGTGCGTAGTCCGTCAGCGGACGTACCGCCACACCGGCCGCGGCCACGCGCGCCAGGAACCGCTCCTGGGGCCCGTACCGTTCCGGCAACGCGGCGATGACGTGCAGACCCGCGGCGATCCCGGTCACCTCGGCGCCCGGAAAGTCCTCCTCCAGGGCGGCGACGAGGGTGTCGCGACGCTCCCGGTAGGCGCGCTGGCACCGGCGCAGCTGGCGGTCGTAGTCGCCGCGCTCGACGAACCTGGCGAACAGTGCCTGGTCGAGGGTGGGGTGCCCGAGATCCATGGTCCGCTTGCGCTCGACGACGTCCTCGGCCAGGGCCTCCGGTACGAGCAGCCAGCCGAGCCGTAGTCCCGGCGCGAGGGACTTGCTGACCGAGCCCGCGTAGGCGACACGCTCCGGGTCCAGGCCCTGGAGTGCGCCCACAGGGGCGCGGTCGTACCGGAAGTCGCCGTCGTAGTCGTCCTCCAGGACGAATCCGTCGACGGTGCGCGCCCAGTCGAGCAGTTCGGTACGGCGTCGGGCGGAGTAGGCGATGCCGGTGGGGAACTGGTGCGCCGGCGTCGTGACCACGGACCGTACGCCCGACTCCCGCAGCGGGTCCATGACGAGCCCCTCGTCGTCCAGTGGCAGCGGCACGGTGGTGACGCCCGCGGCGGCGTAGAGGGCGTCGTGCTGCGGGCTTCCGGGGTTCTCCACGCCGACTTCGCGCAGCCCGCGCGCGTACAGCACGAAACCGAGCAGCGTCGTCGCCTGCGCCACCCCGGAGACGACCACGATGCGCTCGGGGTCCGCGACCACGCCCCGGCGGCGGGCGAGCAGTTCGGCGAGCGCCGTACGCAGCCGGGGGAGCCCGCGCGGGTCGGGATAGCCGAGCTCGTGGTGCGGCAGCTCGGCCAGCACCCCGCGCTGCGCGGCCGCCCACGCGGCGCGCGGGAACAGTGACATGTCAGGCGTCCCGGGGACGAAGTCGGCCCGGGCGCCGGCGGCACGCGGAGCGAGGTCACGCGCGCGTGGCCGGGCGGCTCGTACGGCACCGCCCACCCACGTCCCGGCACCCCGGCCGCTGCGCAGATAGCCCTCCGCCGTCAACTGCTCGTACGCCTCGGTGACCAGCCCCCGTGACACGCCCAGGTCGGCGGCGAGATCCCGGCTCGACGGCAGCCGCGTGTCCGGCGCCAGCCGCCCCGAGCGCACCGCCTCCCGCAGCGCCGCCTGCAACGAACGCCCACGCGTGCGTGCGGGCGCCGAAGCGGCCGGCAGGAGCAACTCCCAGGCCGCGGAGGCCACCTGCCGCTGCGGACCGCCGGCTGGATTGGTCTCCGATGGCGTCATGGAAGTGGACCTTAATGCGGGCCGCGCCGGTTCCTAGCGTCGCACCCATGAACGCCACCACCACGCGCGGAGCCCTTCTCGCCGCGCTCGCCTGCGTCCTCGTCGGAGGATCCTTCACCGCCAACAGCCTCCTGGGCGACTACCCGTACGCGGGCGGCCAGTTCCTGCGCTACGGCCTCGCCTGTCTCCTGCTCGTCCCCCTCGCCGGACGGGACGCCGCGGCCCGGCTGCGTGCGCTGGCCGCGCGTCAGTGGGCCCGCCTGATCGTGCTCGCGGCCGTCGGCATGGTCGGCTTCAACCTGGCCGTCATCGCCGCCGAGCGTACGGCCGAACCGGCGGTCCCCGGAGTCTTCGTCGGCTGCGCACCCGTGGTCGTGGCCGTGCTCGTGCCCCTGCTGGACGGGCGGCGACGACCCCGACGGACCGTCCTGTACGGGGCGACACTCGTCGCGGTCGGTGCGTTCACGGTCCAGGGCTGGGGCCGAACCGACGGTGCCGGCCTCGTGTTCTCGGCGTGCGCGCTGGTCGGTGAGGTCGGCTTCGCGGTCCTGGCGGTGCCCGTGCTGCGCCCCCTGGGCCCGCGGCTGCTGTCCGCCACGGTGTGCGGGATCGCCGCGGTCGAGTCCGCGGCGGCCGGGCTGCTGCTGGACGGCCCCGCGTGGCTGCGACGCCCCGACGGCACCGAGACCGCCGCTCTCCTGTGGCAGGCGGTGATCGTCACCGTCGTCGGCTTCGTGTGCTGGTACATCGGCATGCAGCGGATCGGCGCCGAGCGCGCCACGCTCTTCTCCGGCCTCATCCCGGTGGCCGCCGCCTGCACCGCCCCACTCGTCGGAACCGGCTCCTACGGCACCGTCCAGGCCCTGGGCAGCGCCCTGGTCGGCGCCGGAGTCGCCCTGGGCTCCGGCGCGTTGACGCGCACCCCGCGCGGGCGTGGCCCACGCGTGCGTGCCCGGCGCGAGTCAGCGGCTGCCGTCGAGGATGACGCGCGCGACCAGGGCCGGGTCGTCGTTCATGGGGCAGTGACCGCAGCCGGGCAGCCTGACGAGCCGCGCCCGGGGGATGATCTGCTTGGCGCGCACGCCCTGGCGGCGCACGAGCAACCGGTCCCTGGTGCCCCAGGCCACGGTGACCGGGATCCCGGGGATGTCGTCGGTGAAACGGACGGCGCGACCGGCGCCGAGGGTCTGGTCGAAGCCCGTGGCCCGCGCCAGGGCGAGCGTCTCGGCGACCACGGCATCGGGTGACCGGCGACCAGGGCGGGCGTAGATCGTGCTGGTCAGGGCCGCACGGCCGGCCGCCGACCGGGACAGCCGCTCCACCAGCGCAAGCGGCAGCCGCCGCGAGATGTGCCGCATCGCGAGCAGCACGCCGAACGCGTAGCGCCGCTCGGCCTCGGACCAGAACCCGGCCGGGGAGAGGGCGGTGACGGACCGCGCGAGCTTCTCACGGCCCAGTTCCAGCGCGATCAGACCGCCCAGCGAGTTGCCCACCACATGGGGCCGCTCGATCTCCATGGCCTCGCAGAAGGCACCGAACACGGCCGTCGTCGTGGCCAGGTCGTAGGTGAAACCGTCAGGCAGCCCCGGGGACGCGCCGAAGCCGGGCAGATCCACCAGGATCACATCGCGCTCGGCCGCGAGGACGTCCACCACCGGGTCCCAGACCTGCCGGTGGTGACCGATCCCGTGCAGCAGGAGCAGCGGTTCGCCGCTGCCCACGCGCGCGTAGTCGACGGTCACGCTCTGCGGGCCGTGCGGAGAAGCGACCGGGAAAGAGACGGTGGCGGACATGGGGTGCTCCTCGTCTGGGACACACTGACGGACGGCCGTAGACAGCTTGTCAGCAATTGCTACCGACGGGTAGACCTCGGCGGTCAGTGGTCCTGGCGAGGGCGTGACCCGCAACGCGCCCTGTGGGCCTCGGGATTGCCCGGGGTCGAGCGGCACGCGCCCGGGGCGTTCGATTTCGCCTGGACACGACCGGGCGGGTCGGATGGGATGTGACAGTGACCACCGACACCGAGACCGACGTCTTCGAAGAACACCGCCCCGTCCTCCTGGGAGTGGCCTACCGCATGCTCGGCCGGGTGGCCGACGCGGAGGACGTGGTGCAGGAAGCCTGGCTGCGCTGGTCCCACGTGGACCGGTCCGAGGTGCGTGAACCACGGGCCTACCTGGTACGTATCACGACCCGGCTCGCCATCGACCGGCTGCGCCAGGTCAAGGCGCGCGGCGAGACCTACGTCGGCCCCTGGCTGCCTGAGCCGTACGTCACCGACTTCGGGGACACCGTCCCGGACACCGCCGAGCGGGCCGTCCTCGCCGACTCCGTCTCCCTGGCCGTCCTGGTCGTCCTGGAGTCGCTGTCGCCGCTGGAGCGAGCGGTGTTCGTCCTCAGGGAGGCCTTCGGCTACCCGTACGCCGAGATCGCCGCCATGCTCGACCGTGGCGAGGCGGCGGTCCGCCAGCTCGCCGGGCGGGCCCGCAAGCACGTCGACGAGCGGCGGCCGCGCTACGAGGTGGACCCCGTCCAACGGCGCGATCTCACCGAACGGTTCCTGGCCGCGGCGGCGGAGGGCGACCTGGAGGGGCTCATGTCCCTGCTGGCGCCGGACGTCCGTCTCGTCGGCGACAGCGGCGGCAAGGCCAAGGCGCCGGTCCGGGTCCTGGAGAGCGCCGACAAGGTGGGCCGCTTCCTCGTCGGTGTCGCGCAGAAGGGCGCCGCCGACGTGTCCTTCCGGTTCCTGGAGGTCAACGGCGGGCCCGCGGTGCTGGTGCGCTCCGGCGACAAGCCCGACAGCGTCTTCCAGCTGGACGTCCGGGACGGCCGGATCCAGGCGGTCTACATCATCCGCAACCCCGACAAGCTGACCTCGCTGGCAACGGCGTAGGTCCCGCCGCCGCGTCCTGGACGCGGCGGCTCCAGCCCGCCCCGTGAACGTTCCCGGAGATTGGTATTGACCAAGGGTGTGGGCCGCCCTATGGTCGCTGATAAGTGCAACAACCTTTAATAAACAAGGGCGCTAAAACGCCGCTGGGCCACGGCGATTGCGGAGGACAGGGTGGGGACCACGCAGCTGGAATCGGTGCCGGAACCGAAGTACTGGCACCTGAGGACCGTGCTCACTGAGGCACTGGACTCCGAATTCACCGTGGGCGAGATTCTGCCCAACGAACGCGACCTGGCCGCCCGCTTCGGCGTCGCCAGGGCCACGCTCCGCCAGGCCCTGGAACAGCTCGAACTGGAGGGCAGGCTGCAGCGCCGCCGCGGCGTCGGTACGACCGTCGCCCCGCCGCGGGTGGGCGTGTCCGTCGGCAGCGAGCAGCACGCCTGGCCGGGCACGGCCGACGACGTCTGGCAGCCCGCGGACTGCACTCCCGCGGTGCCGCCCGTGTCCGTCGCCGGCGCCCTGGAGAGCGGCCGGGACGAGACCGTGCACATCGTGCGCCGCTCCCGCGTGACACATGGCCAGCCCGTCGCCGCCGAACTGCTCTACGTCCCGCAGTCGTCGGTGCCCGACCTCTCCGCCATCGACGCCCCGTCCGGTGCGGCACGCGCGCGTGCCGTGCTGCGCGAGCTTCAGCGTCTGGAGCTGGAGGGGCAGGAGAGCGCCGTCGAGCTGGGCTCGGCCAGCGCGCAGGACGCCAAGGAGCTGGACCGCCTCCCCGGGGCACCCGTCCTCGTCGTGACCACCCGCTACCTCGCCGAGGGCCGCACCGCCGCCCTCTCCGTCGCCACGTACCGCGCGGACACCTGCCGGCTGACCTTCGGTGACTCCGGCCGCGTGGAGATCCACCAGGACCCCGAACGCCAGGCGTCCTGACCGCCGTACCGGCACCTGCCTCGCGCCCCGGAGCCACTCCGGGGCGCGTCGCGTTTCACCGGCACGGAAGGCGTGGCACGGAGAGTGCAGCACTGAGGGCGTGGCACGGACCGTCCGGCGTCGGCCGCGGACCGGTGGCGGCCCGGCGGTCGGCGCGGTGTCCGTCAGCGCCGCCCCGTCACCGTCCCCTCGACCGCGAAGAGCTGCTCCTCCACATGGTCGAGAGCGAGCCGCAGCGCACCCGTCGCCACGGCGGCCTCGCCGAGCAGGGACAGGGCGACCCTCGGCGGGCGCAGGCAGTAGCGGGCAAGTTCGCGCCGCAGGGGCTCCAGTACGCCGTCCAGGCCGGCGGCCCAGCCGCCGACGACGACCAGCTCGGGGTCGAGGGCGAGGACGAGCGCGGCCACGTCGTGGACGAGGCGCTGGATGAAGCGGTCGACGGCCGCGAGGGCCTGCTGGTCGCCCTTGCGGGCCTGGGCGAAGACCTCGGCGACGGCATGCTCGTCGAGAGGGCGCAGAGGCTCGTCCGTGGTGGACAGCAGGGTCTCGGGCGTCGCCTCGCGGCCCAGCAGGTGCAGCGCGCCGATCTCCCCGGCCGCGCCGCCGAACCCCCGGTGCAACTGCCCGCCGATCAGCGAACCGGCGCCCGGGCTCAGGCCGGCCAGCACGAACACCACGTCGTCTGACTCGGTGGCGGAACCCTTCCAGTGCTCGGCGACGGCCGCCGCGTTGGCGTCGTTCTCCACCAGGACGGGGCACTTGAAGGACCGGCTCAACCGTTCGCCCAGCCGCAGCCCCGTCCAGTCGGGCAGCGCCGCGCCCAGCCGCACGGTCCCGTCCGCCTCGACGATCCCCGGCGTCGCGACCCCGACGGCGCGCAGCGAGCCGCGTGCCACACCGGCCCGGCGCAGCAGCTCGGCGACCGCCGTACGCACCCGCTCCAGCCGCTCGTCGGCCGGAGCGGTCTCGTCGACCTCCTTGTCGATGGCGCCGAGCACCCGGCCGTCCAGGTCGGCGAGGAGCGCGGCGACCCGGTGCGCGCCTATGTCCACGCCCAGCAGATGACCCGCCTCGGCCCGGAACCGGAAACGCCGCGCGGGCCGGCCCTGGCGCCGGACGACACTCTCGTCGGCCGCCTTCTCGACGACGTACCCCGCCTCGATGAGCCCTTCGACGACGCCCTCGACGGTCGGCCGGGACAGTCCGGTCACCCGGGTGATCTCCGTCAGTGTGGCGGCGTCCGTGGCACGCAGCGCGTGCAGCACCACCGCGGAGTTGATCCTTCGCAACAGCGAGGGATCCCCGCCGGTCAGCTGCCCCAACGTCCGTCCTTCCAGCTCGTGCGCGTGTTGGGCGGATGCTACTCGTCGTGGCGGGCCCGGGCGAGGGGTGGGGACCCTGCGGCCTACCGGCCGGTCGGGTCGGCCTCGCCCGCGGCGGCGGTCACCCCGGCGCCACGAACCCCGACTCGTACGCCGTGATCACCGCCTGAGTACGGTCCCGCGCCCCCAGCTTCGCCAGGACGGCGCTCACATGGGACTTCACCGTCTCCGTCCCGACCACCAGCCGGGCGGCGATCTCCGCGTTCGACAGGCCGCGCGCCATCAGCCGCAGTACCTCGGCCTCCCGGTCGGTCAGCCGGGCCCGCTCCAGGAGCGCGCGCGCCGCCCGGTTCCCGCCGTCGTCGCCGTACCGCGCGGCGAGCTGCCGCACCGAGGCGGGGAACAGCAGCGACTCGCCCTCCGCGACGAGCCGGACGGCGTGCACGATCTCGGCCGGCCGGGCCCGCTTCAGCAGGAAGCCGTCGGCGCCGGCCCGCAGCGCCTCGTACACGTACTCGTCGTTCTCGAAGGTCGTGACGACAAGGATCTTCGGCGGCGCGTCGACCGTCCGCAGCACCGCGCGCGTGGCCTCGATCCCGTCGAGCAGCGGCATCCGTACGTCCATGGCGACCACGTCGGGCCGAAGCTGCCGCACCAGCGGAATCACCGCCGCCCCGTCGGCGGCCTCCCCGACCACCTCGATGTCGGGCTGCGCCTCCAACACGGCCCGCAGACCCGCGCGTACGAGGGGTTCGTCGTCGACGAGGAGAACGGTGACCGGCATCCGGCCAGCCTAGATCAACTCAACGGCAGCTCGACATGTACCTGCCAGTCACCTCGGGTGGGACCGGTCCGCGCGTGTCCGCCCAGCAGGGCGGCGCGCTCGCGGATGCCGCGCAGACCGCTGCCTCTGCCGGGCCCGGGTATGCCGTCGGTGAGCGGATTGCGGATCTCCAGGGTGAGGGTGCCGTCCGCGACGGCGACGCGGACGCGGGCCGGGACGGAGCCCGCGTGCCGCAGCACATTGGTCAGCGACTCCTGGAGGATGCGATATCCCTCCCGGGAGACAGGCCCGGGCACGGTCTCCAAGGGCCCGGTCATGTCGACGTCGACCTTGGTGCCGCAGGCCCGCGCGGACTCCAGCAGACGGTCGGCGTCGGTGAGCGTCGGCCGGCTGCCGACCGGCCGCTCGGACTCGCGCAGGACGCCCAGGACGCGTTCCAGGTCCTCCAGGGCGGCCCGCCCGGTCTCCTCTATGGCGCTCAGGGCGCGGTCGGTGAAGGCGGGATCACCGGCGGCGCGGGCGGCGCCCGCCTGGATGACGGCCACGGTCAGGGCGTGGCCGATGGAGTCGTGGAGTTCGCGGGCGATACGGGTGCGCTCCAGAAGCTGCTCGGTGCGTTCCTCCAGGGTGGCGAGGCGCTCGGCAGGGGAGGGGCCCAGAAGGCGGTGGGCGAGCGCGGTGATGAGGTGGCCCGCGGCGAGAACGGTCCCTGCCAGGGCGGCCAGCGGCAACGGCACGAGCAGGACGTGCCACCAGTGGTGGCCGTCGAGGAGGAACGGCCCGCCCTCCTCGTAGTCACGGCCGAACGGCGCCGCCACCAGGTCCACCATGGCGAAGATCAGTTGGGCACTGCACGTCACGGTCACGTAGCCCAGCAGCAGACGCGCCTGCAGCCAGACGACGAGCCGTCCACGGTCGCCCCAGGAGGCGGACGGCGCGACGACGATGCCGGTGCTCTCGCTGTCGTGCCGGTGACCGGTCAGCAGCAGCCTGGCCTGCAATCCCTCCACGGTGCGCATCGCCGGGACCAGCCCGGCGGAGGCGAGCACCGCGGCCGCGATCAACCAGATCCACCACACTTCCCGCACGAACAGCAACAGGCTCGGCGCCACGACGGCGATGAACAGATGCAGCCATCGCGTGTACGTCACCACCCGGCCGAACGGGCGCAGCAAGCGGACCATTCGGCCATCGTGCCAGCCGCCACTGACAACGAGCCTCCCCCGCACGGGGGAGACGATCTCCACCGGCGGGGGAAGCGCCGCCCCGCACCCGGCGGCCAGGCTGCTGCCATGACCAGCATCGAAGTCCAGGCCCTCACCAAGGAGTACGGCACGCGGCGAGCCGTGGACGACCTCACCTTCACCGTCCTCCCCGGCCGCGTCACCGGCTTCCTCGGGCCCAACGGCGCCGGAAAGTCCACCACCATGCGGCTCGTGCTCGGTCTCGACCGGCCGACGTCCGGAACCGCGACCGTCGGCGGTCGCGCCTACGCCGCCCTCCGCGAACCCCTGCGGCACGTGGGCGCGTTGCTCGACGCCCAGGCCGCACACGGCTCCCGCACCGCCCGCGACCACCTGCGCGTCCTCGCCGTCAGCAACCGCATCGCCGTCCGCCGGGTCGACGAGGTGCTGGAGGAGACCGGGCTCGCGTCGGTCGCGCGCCGCAGGGTGAAGACGTACTCCCTGGGCATGCGCCAGCGACTCGGCATCGCGGCGGCCCTCCTCGGCGACCCCGAGGTCGTCCTCCTCGACGAGCCGTCCAACGGCCTCGACCCCGAGGGCATCATCTGGATCCGCGCGTTGCTGCGCCGCCTCGCGGGGGAGGGGCGCGCCGTCCTGGTCTCCAGCCACCTGATGAACGAGACGGCGTCCTTCGCCGACCACCTGGTGGTCCTCGGCCGGGGACGCCTGCTGGCCGACACCCCGATGCGCGAGTTCATCCACGCACGCGTGGAGCCTCGCGTCCGCGTCCGCACCACGGACCCCACCGCACTCGGGGCCGCCCTCGCCCGGCACGGCCACGAAGCCGTCGAGCACGAGGACGGGCACTGGACCGTGCGCCACGCACGCGTGGACGACATCGGCCGCCTCGCCTCGCAGACAGGCGTCCCCCTTCTCGAACTCACCGCGGAGGAAGCCACGTTGGAGCAGGCATACCTCGACCTGACCGCGACCGAGGCCGAGTTCACCGCACAGCCCCAGGAGGTCTGAACCATGGCATTCGCACCCCTGCTCCACTCGGAGTGGCTCAAGATCCGTACGCTCCGCTCGCTGCCGGGAACGCTGCTCGCGCTGTTCGCCGTGACCACCGCGTTCTCCGCACTGGCGGGCGCCGACGGGGGTTCCGACCCGCAGTCCGACCCGCTCTTCAGCGCGCTGACCGGTGTGCTGCCCGGCCAGATCGCGGCCATCTCGTTCGGCGCGACGGCCGTGTCGTCGGAGTACCAGGCAGGTGCGCTCCGGCTGACCTTCGCCGCCGTGCCCCGGCGCGGACGGTGGTTCGCCGCCAAGGCGACGGCCATCGCCGTGCCGGTGCTGCTCGTCGGTCTGGTCACCGCCTTCACGGCATACGTCGTGGCACGCGCGGGCCTCGGCCCGGCGGCGGGCGGGGTCACGACGGGCGAGCAGGTGCGCGGGGTTCTGGGCTGCGGGATCTACCTCATGCTCATGGCCCTGTTCGCGGCCGGCCTCACCGCGGTACTCCGCAGCGGAGTGGCCGCGCTCTCCCTCCTGATCCCGTTCATCCTCGTGGTGTCCTTCGTCATCGGGGACGCCGCGGGCACCGTGGCCGACTTCCTGCCCGACAAGGCCGGCCAGATCGCCCTGCACCAGACGTACGACGGCACCCTCGGGCCGTGGACGGGACTGACCGTGACCGCGCTGTGGACGGCGGCGGCGCTGCTGGCCGGGGCGTGGAGCGTGCGGCGGCGGGACGCCTGACGGCACGCCAATTGTCAGTGGCGCCGGGTTTACTGGAACACATGAACATCGCACGGCACATCGCCCTCATCGACGAGTTGTGCTTCCGCCCGTTCACGGCGGAACGCATCTCGTGGCACGGCGGTGCGAGTGGACCCGGCCACCACGTCGTGGTGTTAGAGAGCGGTCGCGGTGACTGTGGGACGCGCGCGGCGACGGTCGAGCAGTACGAGAAGTACCGCGACGCCCTGGACGAGCAGTTCGCGACCCGCTGGAGAGAGACGGTCCCCTACAACCTCCAGACCGTATCGCTGCGCACCGCACAGGAGGAGATACCCGAGCCCTGGGCCTCGCTCAGTACCCGCGCCCGCGTGGCCTGCCTCTGGGAAGCGCACGGGACGGGCCGCTGGGTCGCGGTCGCCGTCGCCGACCGGGACGAGGCCGACGACGTGAAGCTGCTCGGCGTGGTCACGGAGATCGACCCGCCGTGACCCCGCGGGCGCACCGGCCGTCAGGCCCCGGCCGCCGCCTCCCGCAACCGACCGAACTCCTCCGCCATCGTCGCCGCCGTCCAGTGCGCGTTGAGCCCGCTCGGATTCGGCAGCACCCACACCCGCGTCTCCCCGATCGTCCGCGCCTGGGGACCCACCTGGGCCTTGCGGTCGTCGAACGCCGCCCGATAGGCGGTGACCCCGACGACGGCCAGCCAACGCGGCCGCAGCCGCGCCACCTTCGTCGCCAGCAGCCGCCCGCCCTCGCGGTACTCCTCGGCGCTCAGCTCGTCGGCCCGTGCGGTCGCCCGCGCCACGACGTTCGTGATCCCCAGGCCGTACGACAGCAACTCGCCCTGCTCCGACGGCTTCAAGAGCCTCGGGGTGAAGCCGGACAGGTGCACAGTTATCTGCACTACGTCTTCTCGTTGGTCTCGGTGTCGGTACCCGAGATCAACGAGGAGAGTGCGAGTGGACCTGCGGCATGAACTGATGGAGGGGCGGGCGGACATCCCCCGTGTTGGGGCGGTGGTCCGGGTCAGGAGGGCTCATCCTCCGTACATCGTCGTCAACGGGTACGACGACGAGATCGCTCCGGCCACTGAGTACCTACGCGACCTGGCGTTGCATGACAGCAGCCCGCTGACGATTCGGAGCTATGGGTACGGGCTGCTGCGCTGGTTCCGCCTTCTGTGGCTGCTCGGGGTCGGTTGGGAGAAGGCAACCGAGGCCGAGACAGCGGCGCTGACCGGGTGGCTACGCACGGCGCCGAACCCCCAGCGGGAGCGGACATCGACCGATGGCCCCGCCCCGGGCTCGGTGAACCTGCGAACGGGCAAGCCGGTCCTGCGTGTCGGCTACGCGCCACGGACGATCAACCACGCGCTGTCCGTGGTGAGCGGGTTCTACGAATTCCACGGCCACCAGGGCAACGGGCCGGTTACCAACCCCGTCCCGGTCTCACCGCAGCGACGCCGGGCCCTTGCCCATCGCAGTCCGCTGGAGCCGAGGCCGGTGCTGGGCCGGGCCAGGCTCCGGCAGAAGGTGGCTGACCGGCCCCCGCGGTCGATCCCCGATCACCTCTGGGACGAGCTCTTTGAGCGCATGGGGTGCGAACGCGACCGCGCACTCCTGGAGTTCTACGTCTCCAGCGGCGCCCGGGCCGAGGAACTGCTCGGCGTCGGCATCGGTGACCTCGACTGGGCTGGCCAGCGTGTCTATGTGATCTCGAAAGGGTCGCGGGAGCGAGAGCCCATTCCGGCCTCGCCGCAGGCGTTCCTGCGGCTGGCCCGCTACCTCGACGAGATCGGGACCCCGCCAGAAGACGAGTCTCTGTGGCGGACTCGCCGAGGCCAGGACCGGCCCTTGTCCTACTGGGCGATGCGGCGCGTCATCCAGCGCGCCAACGAGGTGCTGGGCACGAACTGGACGCTGCACGACCTGCGCCACACTGCCGCGAGCCGCATGGCGAACGGCGGCAAGCTCACGCTGCCCGAGGTGCAGGCCATCCTGCGGCACGCCAACATCCAGACCACCAGCCGCTATCTGACGGTGCGCATCGAGGAGCTGTTCGACAAGCTCACCGAGCACTACAACACTCCGCGCGTCGAACGGAGCTACCCCACTGGCTACGACGCCGACGACATCGCGGCGGTGTTCGGTGCCTAAGTCCCAGCTCAGCACCACCACGGGGGCCAGCCGACGGCACGGACCGGTTGCCGAAGGTCTTGAGTTCGCCAGCCGATTCGTCGGAGGAGCGATCAAGCCTGAAGCGGCTGTTGCCGCTGTCCTGCCCTGCCCGCACGGGGACCTCTCCACAGCCTCCGTCGCTCACATCGGCCGACTCGCCGCAACGGTCTGGATGGACGCCTGCCTGGTGACCCGCAACCAGCGAGCACAGGCCACCCAATGTGTCCTGGAGTACTTGCTCGGCTTCCCTGGCCAGACATGGCAGGAACGATGGGATGCCAGCCCTGTCGGACAAGGATTGATCGCCGCGAACACACTCGGAACCCGACGCTCAACCGGCTTGGCCATCACACCGGGGATCCGGGCGCTCTACTGCCTGCGGGTCATCCAGCCGTCCCTCCTCACCTTCCGGCGCAACGTCCTGCACAACTTTGCGCCGATGTTCGTCGCGGCCCAAGACGACCCGCTCCTCGACAAGTACGCCGCGCAGGTCCAAGCGCTCCCGCTGCGGCATATCCACCGTCGAGAGGCCATGGCCGAGCTGAGCACACTCCTGTTGGTCCAGGGAGTCGCACTGAGCGATGTGACGCCGCCGGCGGTGCTGCACTTCACGCAGGAAAACCGCCGGGCACGCAGCGCTCTTCAGCCGGGGAACAAGGTGGCCAACCGGCTGGTCGGGCAGGGGATGTGGAATGTCCTGCACGCCATGGGGCACTTCCCGCCCGCGACGCCTCCCACGCTGAGGGCCGCACTGATGCGCGGTCAACGCACCGTCGAGGAGATCGTTGACCGATACCCGATCCGCAATCAGCAGGTGCGGGCACTGCTGATCGACTACTTCACCCGGCGCCGGGCGGACACCGACTATTCCACGCTGAAGAACCTCGTCCTGCTGGTCGCCCATCATTTCTGGGAGAAGATCGAGCGCGTCAACCCCAGCCAGGCTGACCTGCGGATCTCTCCCGAGCACTACGCGGTCTGGCGACAGATGATCACTGTCAAGGACAACGGCAAGCCTCGCGACGGCCAGGACAGCATCATCATCGCGGTCCGCAGCTTCTACTACGACCTGCACACCTGGGCGGCCGAGGAACCGGAACGCTGGGCAGCCTGGGTCGCCCCGTGTCCCGTTCCGCCCAGCGAACTGCACGGCCTCGGTGCCCGCCGCCGACGGATCAACGAGCGTTCCGCCAATCGCACCCGCCAGCGTCAGCCCCTGCTGCCCGTGCTGGTTGAGCACGTGGAGACGCGCTACGACCGTGCCCGCTTGCTCCTGGAGCGGGCCAACAAGGCCACGGAGGGAGAACGCTTCGCCCATGACGGGACCGACTACCAGCGCGTCATCACGGAAGCCGACCGCAAGCTCCTCCGGCACGGCGACGCGGTCCCGACCCGCGTCATGGAAGAGTCCAGCGGCCAGCTCATCCACATCGGAACCGAGGAAGAAGCAGCCTTCTGGGAGTGGGCCGCAGTGGAGACTCTGCGGCACTCCGGAGTACGGGTGGAAGAGCTCGTCGAGCTCACCCACCTGAGCGTTCGGCAATACCAGCGGGCAAATGGTGAGGTCATCGCGTTGCTGGTGATCGCTCCGTCGAAGACCGACCGTGAACGCGTGATTCCGATGTCCGCAGAACTCTTCCACGTCGTCGCATCGATCATTCGCCGGCACACCCGCACCGGCCGCCCGATCCCTCTCGTCAGCCGGTACGACCCGCACGACAAAGAGTGGGGTGCCCCCATGCCGTTCCTCTTCCAACGGCAGAACGGCACAACTCCTGCCGTCTTCAGCACCGCCGCCATCCAGGAGATGATCAGTCGGCGGGGCCGGGCTCTCGCCGAGGTCCACCACGGTTTCCGCGGGCTGAAGTTCACCCCGCATGACTTCCGTCGGATCTTCGCCACCGAGCTGGTCAACAGCGGCCTGCCGATCCACATCGGAGCGGCTTTGTTGGGCCACCTCAACATCCAGACCACCCGCGGTTACGTCGCGGTCTTCGACGAGGACGTCGTCCGGCACTACCAGGAGCACCTGCACCGGCGGCGCGAGGTTCGGCCCGAGGGCGAATACCGCGACACGACGGACCAGGAATGGGACGAGTTCGAGGAGCACTTCGACCGCCGAAAGGTCGAACTTGGCTCCTGCGGACGCCCCTACGGCACCCCCTGCCAGCACGAACACGCCTGCATCCGCTGCCCGATGCTGCATATCAACCCGAAGATGCTGGACCGACTCGAAGAACTCGAAGCCGACCTGCTTGCCCGCCTGCGGCGGGCCCAGGACGAGCGTTGGATCGGCGAGGTCGAAGGCATCAACCTCACACTCACCTTCCTCCGCGCAAAGCGCGAGGAAACCCAACGCCGAGCCCGACGCCCGGCCGTCGACCTCGGAATCCCGACAGCCCGCAGGAAGGAGGATCACTGCTGGCCAGCTATCCACGCCGGACGATCGTGATGAGCGGCTCAGAGGGCGTTGATCGCCGATGGCGCCCGCTCTGCGCGGGCCAGAGCGCGCAGCAACGCTGCTTGGCCGTGTCGGCGGGCGGCGAGTCTGGCCAGCAAAGTCAGCACGGGATCAAATGCGGTGGTCGAGAGTTCCGGCGCAGCGATGCCCACGCTGACCGCCAGGTCGTCCATGTGAACGGCGAGCTCCATCATGCGCGTCACAAGGAAGTCGTCGAGGCTCAGAGCCCACCCCGTCTGGGGCATGAACACGACCCAGTCACTCCGAACCTTCGGAAGGGCAATCTCCTGTTCGGCAAGTGCCGCGCGGGCGTGCTCCAGCAGCACTTGAGCACCCTCGGACGCGATGTCCTCACCCTTCGCCCGGATGCCGACGTTCACCTCACCGTCAAGTGGCGCATCGATCCACGCGGCGCGGGAGTAGTGCTCGAGAAGCGGGATCGGCGCCTCCTGCGACGTGGAATCCAGCAGGGCCGGAGTCACGCTGAAGACCTGGTATGCGAGATGACCGGCCAAACCGCCAACGGTCATCTCCGGCAAGGCGCTGGTCTTCTCCCAGGAAGTAGCGACTTCCGGCGCACCCAGCAAGGTCACCGCCTGAGTCGCAGCACCTAGATATGCGTCTGTGAGACTCATCGGACCCCCATGATCGACTGGCCTCAGTATGTGGCCAGTCGACTGGGCGACACAGCTTGTCAGAAGTAATCCTGACCGGAACCCGCATGCCAGTTGGCCAAGAACATCCACTGTCCCAGCAGGTTCCCGCGAGAGCGACCCTCAGAATCCTGGAACCCGCTGGTTTCGCCCCACCACACCCCACTGCCCCCTCATCAACGGAGCACGTCCCTGCCCAGCCACATACCCCTCCCCACCCTTTCGAGTGAAGTGCAGAGAAGCAGCACCGGCCAGAACCGGTTGCCGGGGCGGGCGAAGTGATAGCCGGTGGCGGCCGTCATCAGACCGGGGTTGATGCCGCAGAACAGCACATGGAGACCGTCCGCGACGACGTCCGGTACCAGACGGTCGCGGGCGGCCTCCAACTGCTCCGCGGTGAAGCGCGCCATGCCGTGCGACGCGCTAGAGGATGGCCCCCGGGGTGTAACCGGCGGCCTCCGGGCGCTGCTTCACGATCTCCTCGACCCGGCCCACGACGACGCCGACCTGGTCGGCCGCGGCGCCCGTGAAGGACAGCTTGTCGGCCATCAGCGCGTCCAGCTGGGCGCGGTCGAGCGGGATGCGCTCGTCGGCGGCCAGCTTGTCGAGCAGTTCGTTGCGCTCGGCGCCCTGCTCGCGCATCGCCAGCGCGGAGGCGACGGCGTTCTCCTTGATGGCCTCGTGCGCGACCTCACGGCCGACGCCCGCGCGCACCGCGCCCATCAGCACCTTGGTGGTGGCGAGGAAGGGGAGGTAGCGGTCCAGCTCACGGGCCACGACCGCCGGGAACGCTCCGAACTCGTCCAGCACCGTCAGGAACGTCTCCAGCAGACCGTCCAGCGCGAAGAACGCGTCCGGCAGCGCGACCCGGCGCACCACCGAGCAGGAGACGTCGCCCTCGTTCCACTGGTCGCCCGCCAGCTCGCCGGTCATGGAGGCGTAGCCACGCAGGATGACCATCAGGCCGTTGACGCGCTCGCAGGAGCGGGTGTTCATCTTGTGCGGCATCGCGGAGGAGCCGACCTGGCCCGGCTTGAAGCCCTCGGTCACCAGCTCGTGCCCGGCCATCAGCCGGATCGTCTTCGCCAGCGAGGACGGCGCGGCGGCCAGCTGCACCAGCGCGGTGACGACCTCGTAGTCGAGGGAGCGGGGGTAGACCTGGCCGACCGAGGTGAACGCCTGCGCGAAGCCCAGGTGCCCGGCGATCCGGTCCTCCAGGTCCGCCAGCTTCGACGCGTCCCCGCCGAGCAGGTCGAGCATGTCCTGCGCGGTGCCGACCGGGCCCTTGATGCCGCGCAGCGGATAACGGCCCAGTAGCTCCTCGACCCGCCCGTAGGCGACGAGCAGCTCGTCGGCGCCGGTCGCGAAGCGCTTGCCCAGCGTCGTGGCCTGCGCGGCGACGTTGTGGGAGCGGCCGGCCATGACCAGCTCGCCGTACTCACCGGCCAGCTTGCCCAGACGGGCCAGCACGGCCACCGTGCGGTCGCGGATCAGCTCCAGCGAGAGCCGGATCTGGAGCTGCTCGACGTTCTCCGTGAGGTCGCGGGACGTCATGCCCTTGTGCACGTGCTCGTGCCCGGCGAGGTCGTTGAACTCCTCGATCCGCGCCTTCACGTCGTGCCGCGTGACCTTCTCGCGCTCGGCGATGGAGGCCAGGTCGACGGTGTCCAGGACGCGCTCGTAGTCGGCGAGCGCCTCCTCCGGCACCTCGATGCCGAGGTCCTTCTGGGCCCGCAGCACGGCGAGCCAGAGCTGCCGCTCCAGCTTCACCTTCTGCTCGGGGGACCAGAGCGTGGCGAGCTCGGTGGAGGCGTAGCGTCCGGCGAGGACGTTCGGGATGCGGGGCTTGGCGGGCGCAGAAGTCACGTGTACGGAGTTTACCCGGCGCCCAGCGGGCCCCCGGTCGCCCCTGCGGTCCCGAGTACCCCAGGTCAGAGGTGCTCGGCGCGCCGTCCTTCCGCCGGTCCGCGAGACCGGCTGCGAGCGGCTTGCGAGGCTGATGCGAGACGCGTGTGCGACGGCCTCCTTTCTCGTCACGACGGGCGATCGGGTGAATTACCCGGCCGTCGACGCGTCCTGGCTTCCTCAGACCTCCATATTTCGTTCATAGTCTGGACGTCGTGGCGAGTGTGAAACGTGAGGCATCACGGCTCCTGCGACGACCTCGCGAATCCTGGCAACCGGCACGCCCGCGTCCATGACCGGCGCCGGTTTCCCCATTCCGCCCGAGAGAAAGACAACGAGAATGCGACAAGCCCTGACCAGGGGATTGATCGTGGCCGCTGCCACGACAAGCGCCCTTTCTCTGTACGGCACATGTGCGGCCGCGGCCCCACATATGCAGGGGACCGTGGTGAACTCCGCCGCTGCACTGTCGGGCCGTACGGATCCATGGGGCTCGGACGGGCTGAACGCGGTCGATGAAAAGCTCCAGAAGATGCATGACAACTTCGGCGAGATGCAGAACAGATTCGACAAGCTGAACGACAAATTCAGCGAGTGGAATGCGCCGGAGTCCGCTCCTGGAAACAGCACCTCGGGATGGGGCAACTCCGGCTACGGCGCCGAGGAGCCGAAGGATCACGGCTACGGCTACGGCGATGAGAAGCCGAAGGACCATGGCTACGGCTATGGGGACGAGAAGCCCAAGGATCACGGCTACGGGAACGACAAGCCGAAGGACCACGGTTACGGCTACGGGGACGAGAAGCCGAAGGACCATGGCTACGGCTACGGGGACGAGAAGCCCAAGGATCACGGCTACGGGAACGACAAGCCGAAGGATCACGGTTACGGCTACGGCGATGAGAAGCCGAAGGACCATGGCTACGGCTACGGCGACGAGAAGCCCAAGGATCACGGCTACGGCTACGGCGAGGAGAAGCCGAAGGACCACGGCTACGGCTACGGGTACGGGGAGGAGAAGCCCAAGGACCACGGCTACGGCGACGGCGACGAGAAGCCGGGCTACGGCTACGGCGAGGAGCCGGATGGCTACGGGCACGGGTACGGCGAGGACAAGCCCGAGCCGACGCCCCCTCCGTCCAAGACGCCGCCCGGCAAGCCCGAGCACCCGCACATGCCCGAGACCGGCGCTGAGAGCGTCATCGGAGGCATCGCCGCCAGCGGGGCACTGCTGATCGCCGGAACCGTCCTGTACCGGCGCAGCCGGGCCGCGTCCCGTAGGTGACGCACAGGGTGCCGGGCCACGGCCCGGCACCCTGCTGTTCGCGTCCCTGTCGCGGGCCTACGCCCCCGACCCCTCGTACGGAAGCAGCTCAGGCCGCTTCGCCGGCAGCCCGTCGCCGGACGACCGGCCCGTCAGCCGCCGCCCGATCCACGGCAGAAGGTACTGCCGGGCGAACCGGGCGTCCGCGACCCGCCGCGCGGCCCACCCCGGCGGCAGCGTGGCCGGCATCGGGGTGCGCCACTCGGTGTCCTCGGGGTCGTAGCCGAGCGTCTGCCACACCGCCTCCGCGACCCGGCGATGCCCCTCGGCCGTCAGATGCAGCCGGTCCACGTCCCACAGGCGGGGGTCGCCGAGCGACGGCGCCCCGTACAGGTCGACGACGATCGCGCCGTGCCGGGCGGCCAGCTCGTCGACGCAGGCGAACAGCTCCTCCATACGGGGCCGGAAGCGCTCCAGGACCGGCCCCTGCCGCCCCGGGCTGCGCATCAGCACCAGCTGTCGGCACGCCGGGGCGAGTTTCTCCACAGCCTCCTCCAGGAGTCCGCGCACCCGTCCCATGTCGCACTTGGGCCGCAGGGTGTCGTTGAGCCCGCCGACCAGCGTGATCACATCGGCGCCCATGGCGGCCGCCACGTCGACCTGCTCGTCGACGATCTGCCTGATCAGCTTTCCGCGCACCGCCAGGTTGGCGTACCGGAAGTCGGGTGAGCGGGCGGCCATCCGCCCGGCGAGGAGGTCGGCCCAGCCCCGGTAGGAACCATCCGGGAGCAGGTCCGACATGCCCTCGGTGAAGGAGTCGCCGACCGCGACCAGGCTGCTGTATGTGGGGTTCGTCTGCATGGCGACAGAAATGGTAGCCCGAGCACCATACCCATCGGTCGGTCGGCCCGGTCGCCGTCGGCAGCCCCGGCGTCAGGCCCGCTGTCCGAACAGCTCCCGCAGCACGTCCTCCATGGTCACGAGCCCCGCAAGCCGGCCGTCGCCGCCCAGTACGGCCGCCAGGTGCGTGCGGCTGCCCCGCATGGCCGTCAGGACGTCGTCCAGTGGCGTGCTCTCCCGGACGCTCGCGATCGGCCGCATGTCGCCCACCTGGAACGGCACGTCCCGCGGAGAGCTGTCCAGGGCGTCCTTCACATGCAGGTAGCCGACGATGCGGCGGCCCTCGTCGACGACCGGGAAGCGGGAGAAGCCCGACTCGGCCGACAGTCCCTCCAGCTCCTCCGGCGTGACGCCCACGCGCGCGTAGACGACGCTCTCCAGCGGGAGCACCACGTCACGGACGGGCCGACGGCCCAGTTCCAGCGCGTCGTGCAGCCGCTCCCGGGCGCGGTCGTCGATGAGGCCGGCCTCGCCGGAGTCGCGTACCAGCCGGGCCAGCTCGGCGTCCGAGAAGGTGGCCGTGACCTCGTCCTTGGTCTCGACGCGCAGCAGCTTCAGCAGCGCGTTGGCGAAGGCGTTGATCGTGAAGATCACGGGCCGCAGCGCCCGGGACAGCGTGACCAGCGGCGGACCGAGCAGCAGCGCGCTGCGGACCGGCTCGGCCAGCGCGATGTTCTTCGGCACCATCTCGCCGAGCAGCATGTGCAGATAGGTCGCCAGCGTCAGCGCGATCACGAACGAGACCACGTGCCCGGCGCCCTCCGGCACGCCCACCGCGTGGAACACCGGCTCCAGCAGGTGCTCGATGGCGGGTTCCGCGACCACGCCGAGCACCAGCGTGCACAGCGTGATGCCGAGCTGCGCGGCCGCCATCAGCGCCGACACGTGCTGGAGTCCCCACAGCACGCTCTTGGCGCGCCGGTCGCCCTGGTCGGCGTACGGCTCGATCTGTGAGCGCCGTACGGAGATCAGCGCGAACTCGGCGCCCACGAAGAAGGCGTTGACGACCAGCGTCAGGAAGCCGATGAACAGCTGTACGGCGGTCATCGCCCGGTCTCCTTCTCGTTCTCCGTCGAGTCGTCGTCGAACGGCGCGTGCAGCAGTACGCGTGCGGCCCGGCGCCCCGCGGCGTCCACCACGTCCAGCCGCCAGCCGGCGACCTCGACGCGGTCACCGACGGAGGGGATACGGCCGAGCTCCGCCGCGACGAGACCGGCCAGGGTCTCGTAGGGCCCCTCGGGGGCCCGCAGGCCCACGCGCGCGAGCTGGTCCACGCGCGCCGAGCCGTCGGCCGAGTACAGCGTCCGGCCCTCGTCGTCACTGCCCGCCTGGGCGAGGTCGGGCGTCTCGTGCGGGTCGTGCTCGTCCCGCACCTCGCCGACGACCTCCTCGACGATGTCCTCCAGCGTCGCCACCCCGGCCGTGCCGCCGTACTCGTCGATGACCACGGCCATGGTGCGCTTGCCGGAGAGCCGGTCGAGGAGCCGGTCCACGGTGAGCGTCTCGGGGACGAGGAGCGGCTCGCGCATCAGCTCGGCGACGGAGACGCGCGGACGGGCCTCGGCGGGCACCGCCAGGACGTCCTTGATGTGCGCGGTGCCCACGACCGAGTCGAGACTCCCGCGGTAGACGGGGAACCGGGACAGCCCGGTCGCCCGCGTCGCGTTCGCCACGTCCTCGCAGGTCGCCTGGGCCTCCAGGGCGATGACCTGGACGCGTGGGGTCATGACGTTCTCCGCGGTCAGATCGGCCAGGTTCAGGGTCCGTACGAAGAGCTCGGCGGTGTCCGCCTCCAGGGCGCCCTCCCGGGCGGAGTGCCGGGCGAGGGCGGCCAGCTCCTGGGGGCCGCGTGCGGCGGCCAGCTCCTCGGTGGGTTCCACCCCGAAGCGGCGCACGACGCGGTTCGCCGTGTTGTTGAGGTGGGTGATGAAGGGGCGGAAGAGCGCGCTGAACCAGCGCTGCGCGTTGCCGACCGTCTTCGCCACGGCCAGGGGAGAGGAGATCGCCCAGTTCTTGGGCACCAGCTCGCCGACGACCATCAGGACGATGGTCGACAGGGCCGTACCGATCACGAGCGCGATCGAGCCGGACGCCGAGCTGGAGACGCCGAGCGACTCCAGCGGGCCCGCGATCATCCTGGCGATCGACGGCTCGGCGAGCATGCCGACGACCAGGTTGGTGACCGTGATGCCTAGCTGCGCGCCGGAGAGCTGGAACGTCAGGTTCCGTACGGCCTTCAGGGCGCCCGAAGCGCCCCGCTCACCGCGTTCGACGGCCCGCTCCAGCTCGCTGCGCTCGACCGTGGTCAGCGAGAACTCGGCCGCGACGAAGGCACCGCAGGCGAGCGAGAGCAGGATCGCCACCAGCAGGAGGATCACTTCGGTCATCGGGTCACCTCCGTCCCATGGTCGGACAGGGTGGGGAGGATCGCGCGATGTCGGGTACCGGGAGGCTCGCCCATGGGCGGACGCTCACACCTTTCAGAGGGGGACCGAAGTGGTCCACCAATAGTAAAGGGCGGGCAAAGGGCCTCGTTCCGACGGTCGAGGGCTCGACTCAGCCGGTCAGGTGCTTCACCCACCGCCGCCACTGTTCCTCCGGCGTGTACCCGGCCGCGCGCCAGACATGGTGCGCGGTCTCGTTGCGCTGGAGCACCATCGCGTCACCACGGCGCCCGCCGAGCCCTGCGAACCTCTCCTCCGCGGCGGCCAGCAGTGCCGAGCCGATACCGAGGCGGCGACGCTCCGGGTGCACCGCCAGCCGGTACAGATGGCAGCGCCAGCCGTCGAAGCCGGCGATCACCGTGCCGACCAGCTCGCCGTCCAGCTCCGCCAGGATGAGCGCCTGCGGGTCGCGGGCGACCAGCCGCTCCACGCCGTCCCGGTCGTCGCTGATGCTCGTGCCTTCGGCGGCCGTCTTCCAGAAGGCCAGCACGATGTCGACGTCGTCGGCCGTCGCGGCCCGTATCCGCAGATCAGTCATGCCGTGATCCCATCACGGGCGACCGCACGGAACACGGAATTCCAGTATCCGGACGGCTACTTGCCGCGCAGCCGGGCCAGCACCGGCGCGAACGCCTCCATGTTCGGTTCGAGGACGGTCAGATAGGTGAACCCGAACCGCTCGCGCCGCGCCAGCACCTGGGCGGTCATCTCCTCCACGGTACCGATCAGGCCGATGGGCAGCTCCAGGACCTGCTCGGGTGTGAGGTACGGGACCCGTTCCAGCAGGGGCTGTACGGCGGCCTCGCGGTCGTCGGTGTCGAGCACGAACTGCACGAGCAGGTTCAGCTCCGCCGGCTCCGGCTCCGCGCGGTCCGCTGCCGCCGCCAGCTCGCGGTACAGCGCGACACGCTCCTCCAGCTCGTCGGCGAGCATGACCTCCAGCTTGCCCGTCGAGCTCCCGCGCACCGAACGCGCGCCGGTGAAGGCCGCGATGTCGGCGTGCTCGGCGGTGAGGCGCAGCACGCGGTCGCCGTTGCCGCCGACGAGCAGCGGCACCCGCGGCTGCTGTACCGCATGCGTGGCGGGCGTCCCCCCGCCCGAGTGGATTCGCCAGTGGGGGAACTCCTCGGACGCGAGCAACCGGTACAGCTCCTCGATCGTGCGCCGCAGATGGTCCACGCGCTCACCGGGGGAGAGCCACGGCAGTCCCGCCGTGTCGTGCTCCTCCTTCACATAGCCGGTGCCGAGGCCGAGTTCGAGACGTCCGCCCGTGAGCGCGTCGGTGGTCGCGACCTCACGGGCGAGCAACGCCGGGTTCCAGAAGCCCGCGTTGAGCACGAAGGTGCCCAGGCGCGGCCGCTCCGTCGCACGGGCCGCCGCGACCAGGGCCGGGAACGGCGCGGGCATGCCCAGATGGTCGGGGACCAGGATCACGTCGTAGCCGAGCTCCTCGGCCCGGCGGCACTTGGCCCGCCACTCGTCGGCCGGGGCGCAGGTCATCAGGTTGACGCCGAAGCGGAACGGACGCGGGCTCTGCGGTTGCGACACGAACTCTCCTCACCTGCAAGGGACTTGAGCACCTGCCGCGATTCCATCACTCGTGCGCGATGGCCGCCAGCACATTCATGCGCGAGGCACGCAGCGCGGGCAGCAGCGCCGCCACCACGCCCACCACCGCCGAGCCGATCATCACCGCCACGATCGTGCCCCAGGGGATCGCGAGCGCCGTCATACCCTGCAACGCCAGCACCTGTTGGGTGCACACGCCCCACACGAGCCCCAGCGCGAGGCCCAGGACCGCGCCGAACACGGCGATCACCACCGACTCCAGCCGGATCATCCGGCGCAGCTGCCGCCGGGCCAGCCCGATGGCCCTGAGCAGCCCGATCTCCCGGGTGCGCTCGACGACGGACAGGGCGAGGGTGTTCACCACGCCGAGCACCGCGATGATGATCGCGAGGCCGAGCAGGGCGTACACGAGGTAGAGCAGCACCGCGATCTGGTTGTGCACCAGCTCCTTGTAGTCGGCGATGTCGCGGACCTGCACCTGGGGATAGGGGTCGAGCGTCTTCTCCAGGCCGGCCCGCAGGTCCTCGGCGCTCGTGCCGGAGGCGGCGTTGACGTACACGGCCGCGTCCTGCCCGCCCGGCGCGTACTTCTCCAGGGTGCCCAGCCCGAAGAAGATGCCGCCCTGGCTGCCGAACCCGTCGGCTGACTCCTGGTCGGTGAGGGCGCCCACCGTCAGCTCGGCCCGCCGGCCGCCCTGGAACTCGACGGGAACGGTGCCGCCGACACGTACGCCGTGGTCCTCGGCGAAGTCCTTGTCCATGGCGAGGTGCCCGTCCGCGAGCGCGGCCGCGGAGTCGCCGCGCGCGTACGTGATGTCGGCGACCTCGTCGAGCTCGGGCTCGTAGGCCACGGCGGTCGTCTTCACCCGGTCGCCGTCCGGGAGGCGCACCGCGATCGTCGTGAACTGCGAGCGGACGACCAGCCCCACGCCCTCGGTGTCACGGATCCGGTCGGTGATCTCCCGGGGGAAGGGCACGAAGTTGGTGTTCTGCACGACGAAGTCGGCGCCCAGCGTCTTGTCGATCTGCTCGTCGAACGACCTGGTCATCGAGGCGCTCGCCACCGACATCCCGCCGACCAGTGCGAGCCCCACCATCAGGGCGGCGGCCGTGGCCCCCGTGCGACGCGGATTGCGCAGGGCGTTGCGCTGGCTCATCCGGCCGACCGGGCCGAACAGCGCGGGGAAGGCCCCGCCGAGGACCCGGATCACGGGCCGTACGAGCAGCGGTCCCGCGATCACGGTCGCGACGAGGGTCAGGATGACCCCGAGTCCCAGCAGGGACGCCGCCGTCGACGTCTGCGACGAGACGGCACAGCCCACGAGCGCCGCCGCACCGGCCGCCCCGACCACCGAGCCGACGACCGCGCGCAGCCGCAGCGGCCGTCCGATGTCGGCGATCTCGGCATCCGACAGGGCCGCCATCGGTGAGACCCCCGCCGCGCGCCGGGCCGGGAGGTACGCCGCGACGAAGGTGACGCCGAGGCCGACGACGTACGCGGTCACCGGTGTCCCCCAGCCGATGACCATCTCGGCCGCCCTGATGTTCATGCCCAGCAGGCCCATCAGCTCGATGAGCCCGACGGCCAGTCCGATCCCGGCCGCGAGGCCCAGCGTCGAGCCGACCAGGCCGAGCAGCAGCGCCTCGGTCAGGACCGAGCGCCGCACCTGGCGCCGGTCCGCGCCGAGCGCCCGCAACAGGCCCAGTTCGCGGGTGCGCTGGGCGATCAGCATCGAGAAGGTGTTGACGATCAGGAAGACGCCGACGAGTACGGCGATCCCGGCGAAGCCGAGCATCACGTATTTGATGATGTCGAGGAATCCGCCCAGCTGCTCGACGTCCGACTCGGCCTGCTCGTCGGCGGTGCGCAGCTCGTAGGTGCCGGCGTTCGCGTCGGCGCCGAGGGCGTCGGCCACACGCCGCTTGAGCTCCGCGTCGCTCACGCCGTCGGCCGCGTCGAGCGAGATGGAGGTGGCCGCCTTCGGGTCGCCCAGCAGTTTCGTTCGCGCCGCCTCGGTGTCGAAGAAGACCAGCGCCGCACCGGGGTTGGTGGTCGTGAAGGTGACGATGCCGACGACCTCGACCGGGAAGGACCCTTCCTGCCCGATGACCGTGAGCCGGTCGCCGATCCGTACGTCCTTGCCGTCGGCGGTGTCCGCGTCGATCAGCACCTGCGCGCCACCCTCGGGGGCGTGGCCGGAGGTGAGCTCCACGGGGCTGCGCTCGGTCGGGTTCCAGGCGGTGCCGATGGTCGGGGCGCCGGTGGTCGGGCCCACCGACTCGCGGTCCTCGTCGGCGACGGTGAGGCCGTCCACGTCGACCTCCGCGCGTGCCGCGGCGACCCCGTCGACCTGGGACAGGCGGTCGGCGAGCGACGCCGGCAGGGTCAGCGTCCGCCCCGAGGGCACCGTCTCGTCGAGGGTCTCCTTCGGGGTGACGGTGACGTCGGCGGCGGTGGAGGCGAAGAGCCGGTCGAAGGTGCGGCTGACGGTGTCCGAGAAGATCAGGCTGCCCGCGACGAACGCCACGGAGAGGATCACCGCCAGGGCGGAGAGCATCAGCCGTCCCTTGTGGGCGAGGAAGCTCCTGAGCGTCGCCTTGAGCACGGGGTCAGCGCTCCCCGGATGCCGCGGGTCCGCCGTCCAGCGGGCCGCGGTTCACGTCGGACCCGGGATCCTGGGGGTTCCCTCCGGCGAAGAGGCGCATGCGCTCCAGCACGGCCTCCGCCGTCGGCCGCTCCATCTTGTCGACGATCCGCCCGTCGCCGAGGAAGAGCACCAGGTCGGAGTGGGCCGCGGCGCCCGGGTCGTGGGTGACCATGACGACGGTCTGCCCCAGCTGGTCGACGGCCTCCCGCAGGAACCCGAGCACCTCCAGGCCGGCCCGCGAGTCCAGGTTGCCGGTGGGTTCGTCCGCGAAGATCAGCTCGGGCCGGGAGGCCAGCGCGCGGGCGCAGGCGACGCGCTGCTGCTGGCCGCCGGAGAGCTGGGACGGCCGGTGCTTGAGCCGGTCACGTAGCCCCAGCGTCTCGATGACCTGGTCCAGCCACTTCTCGTCGGCCTTCTTGCCCGCGATGTCCATGGGCAGGGTGATGTTCTCGGCGGCGTTCAGGGTCGGAATGAGGTTGAACGACTGGAACATGAAGCCGATCCGGTCCCGCCGCAACCGGGTCAGCTCGCGGTCCTTAAGGCCGGTGATCTCGGTGTCGCCGAGCCACACCTGCCCCGCCGAGACGTCGTCCAGGCCCGCCAGGCAGTGCATCAGCGTGGACTTACCGGAACCCGACGGCCCCATGACCGCCGTGAAGCGGCCGCGCGCGATGTCCACGTCCACCGAGTCGAGGGCGAGCACCGTCGTCTCGCCCGAGCCGTACGCCTTGGTCAGACCTCGTGCGCGGGCCGCGACCCCGTCGGCCGACGCGGGGCCCGGGACGTACTGGGCAGCTGCTGTGGACAAAACCGCCTCCTCGTGGACGGAACGACTCGCCGTCACCGCCGAGCGTAATGTGATCCACCGCACACCGGATATCCCCCCGAGGTCCTGGTCGGTCTCCGCCCCAGGTCGGGTCCCTGATATCGATGTAAGGGGCACGCTCCGTCTTCGGGGTGACGGCGGCGGCCCTTGCCGCTGCTAGCGTCGAAGCGCTAGCTTTTAGGTATGGCGAAGACCCAGCTGAACGTGCGAGTGGACGAGGGCACGGCCCGGGCGGCACGCGAACGTGCCCTGGCTCGCGGCATGAGCGTCAACCGCTACATCGAAGAGCTGGTCAGAAAGGACACCGGGGAGGTCGGGCACGCGTTCGTGGACGCCGCCGCCGACTTCATGAAGCAGTACGAGTCCGTCTTCGCCGAGGAGTTCGGCGCGGAGCACGAAGGTCGTCGCTGATCCGTTGAGCAATCTGAACATCGACCTCGCCTGGCTGCTGATGCTCGCCGAGAAGAGGACTCCGGGGGACCCCCAGGTCACCGACTGGGGCGCTCTCGTCGCCGCCGTCGCCCGCCACCAGGCGGAGATATTCGACACCCCCGTCTACGACAGTCCGCAGGCCCGCGCCGCGGCGCTGCTCCAACTGCTCGTCCACGTCCCGGCCCTGGAGCGCTCCAACGCGCTGTTCGCCTCCGCGGTGGCCTACGCCTACCTCGTCGCCAGCGGCCTCAAGGTCGTCACCTCACCCGAGCAGGTGCGTGATCTGGCGCGCCTGGTCAAGAGCGGCGAGGCCTCGGTCGAGGACATCGCGCGCGAACTGCGCCAGTGGAGTCTGTGAAGCGGCGTCTGTGAAAGCGGCGTCCGTGATCAGACGGGCCGCTCCTCCACCGGCCGCCACGCCGTGCCCAGCACGCAGTACGACGAGGGGAGCACCGGCCCGTTCTCCGGCATCATCACCCGTCGGCACGGGCCGAGTTCGAACCCTGCCTCGCGCAGCGCCGCGACCGGGTCACGGGAGACATGGCAGCCCCCGCTCACCAGCGGCCACACCGTCCGGTCCAGCGCACGCTGGGTGAGGAGCATCGCGCGCCCGCCGCCCCGGCCGTGCTCGAAGAACCGCACCACGCCACCCGGCCGCAGCACCCGCCGTACCTCACCGAGCGCCCGCGGCACGTCCCGCACGCTGCACAGCACCAGCGAGAGCACCACCGCGTCGAAAGCCTCGCTCTTGACCGGCAGCGCCTCCGCCGCGCCCGGTACGACGTCCACCGGAACCCCGGCACGCAGCGCGGACTCCACCGCCAACTGCCGTAGCAGGCGCTCCGGTTCGATGGCCACGACCTCCGAGACCGCGCTCGGGTAGTGGGCGAAGTTCAGACCGTTGCCCGCGCCGATCTCGATCACCCGGCCCGACAGCCCGGACAGCAGCCGGTCGCGGATGCCGGCCATGCCCATCCGCGTCTCGGCATTGACGCTCATCCGGGCGTAGAAACGGGCGAACAGCGGGTGGTGCACGGAACCCCGTGACACCTTGCCGGAGCCGGCGGACCGTACGGCCATGGGGACCTCCCGGGTGGGACGGGACTCACCCTGATTGTCCCCCGTACGGGGCCGACGCACCCCCCGCCGCCGCGGTGGCCGTCGTTCCCGGTCGTTCCTGGCGGGCTCAGCCGATGAAGTCCCGGACCTGTTCGTACACGCCGTGGTCGTTGTTCATGTCGGTGTGCGAGACACAGCCGACCTTGACGTTCGTCGCGCCGCTCAGGATCGCGGTGGTGTCGGGCGTGAGCGCGTCGTCGCAGTTCGACCAGTAGCTGGCGTACGACACGCTGCCCGGGGTCTCGTCCCCGGAGTTCAGGGAGCTGAGGAACGAGCTGCCGGTGTTCATCTCCGCGCAGGAGGTGTAGAGCCACGCACACCACGAGGCGGTGGAGGTGCCGTGGTTCACGCCGGCAGTCGAGACGAAGTCGTCGACGTACGCCGTCCCGCCGAGGTTCTTGAGGTAGTAGCGGGAGCTGAGCGCGCCCATGGAGTGGACGACCAGGTCGACCTTCGAGGCACCCGTCCGGGCGAGCACGTTTCTGATCTCGGTCGCGAGCTGCTGGGCGGTGGTCGCGTTCGACTGGCCCCAGTCGTACGACCAGGCGTCCAGCTCGGCGGAGGTGTAGCCGTCGGCCTCGAAGTAGTCGGTCCATTCGTCCCAGCTGCTCGCCGAGCTGCTCAGGCCGTGGACGAAGACGACGGGGTTGTGGGTGGCGGCGTGCGCGGGCGTGGGGGAGAGGGACAGTGACAGAAGGAGCGATGCGGCCAGGGCCGAGGCGGCCGTGGCGATGCGACGCGTGTGGCGCTGCATGATGCCTCCTGAAACGTGTGGGGTTGCCAGGAGTGTCGGGCCGGGTCTACGCGCGCCGCATCGGCGAAATCGCCGGTCTTTACGGTTCAATTAACTCGCCAGTAACGTCATCTGTGTGGTGACTCCGGTGAACCCCCAGCCTCTTGAGCGCACTTCGCCACCGCAGCTGCTCGCGGACGCGTGGCGACGACTCGCGACCACGCTTCCCGAAGGCGTCCGCGTCCGGGTGCTGCGTGCCGTGCACGGCGATCCGCGGGCCGCCGCGGAGCTGGTCCAGCGCCTGACCGACCGCCAGGCGGCGGGCATCGACCCGCTCCCGACGGACCCCGCCGAACTGGCCCCGTCGCTGCTGCGCGAACGCCGGGCGGAGATCAGGGCGTTGCCGGACGACACCCGACTGATGCTGCTGCTCGCCGCGGCCGACCAGTACCCGGTCTCCACGGACGCCTTCCTGCGCGCCGTCATGGCCGCCCGCCTCGACACCCGGTCCCTGGACGCCGCGGAGGCGGCCGGGATCGCGCACGCGGGAGCCGGCGGGGTCGTGTTCCGCGACGCGTGGACGCGGATCGCGGCCTACGAGACCGGCTCCCCGAACGACCGCCGCGACGTCCACCGCCTGCTGGCCCGCGTACTGGGCGGCGAGGGCGAGACGCCGTGGCGCTCCTGGCACCGGGGGGCGGGAGCGCTCGGCCCGAGCGGGCGCCTGGCGGCCGAACTCGGCGCCGCCGCGCACAAGTCGGGCGCCGCGGGGCGCCTCCCTCTGGCCAGGGCGCTGGCGGAGCGCGCCGCCACGCTCTGCCCCGACCCGTCCGAGCAGACCCGCCTGATGGCCCGGGCTGCCGCGTACGCCTGGCAGACGGGCGACGGGGACCGAGCGCGCAGGCTGGCCGCCGCCGGGACCGACGACGCGCTGACCGGGGTGCTCGCTCTGCGGTCGGGGAACGCGGCGGAGGCGTTCGACGCGTTGCTGACGGGAGCGGTGCGGGCGGGGGCGGGCTCGTGGCCGGCGGGCGCCGCCGGGGACGAGGGCGCTCGGCCGCCGGCCGCGGGCGCCGGGCGCGCCCCGGACGGGGCCCACCGGGCCGCGGCCGCTGCCGAGGACGTGCGCTGCTCCCTGCCGGGGGAAGCCCTCGCCGACAGCGCCTCCCGGTCCCTGGCCCACGCCCCTTCGGGACCCGTAGCCCTCCCCGCCGCCCCCGCCGGTCCGGTTCCCGTGGCGCCCGCCACGCATGAGGCCCCGACTGCCGCCGCCGCGGCATCAGTTGCCATCTCCGCGTGCGCCCCTGCCGGTGCCGAACGCCTCCTCGCCCGCGCCACCGAAGCCGCCGTGTACACCGGAGACATACGCCGCCTGCGCGAGGCCGTCCGGATCGCCGACCGGCTCGGGGTCGTGGCACCCGGCACGCTCGGCGGGCTCGTCGCCGCGTTCGACGGGCGGTACGAGGACGCGCGTGACCTGCTCAAGGCGGCGGCCGGGCGGTGCGGGCCGGGCGGCGAGCCGACCGTCCTGATCCACGCCGGGATCGCCGCCCTGCTCCTCGGCGACCACACCCGCGCGGCCACCGCGACTCTCCGTGCGGCCTCCTCCGCCCGGGCGCGGGGGACCCCGGTGACCGTGGCACAGGCGATGGAGTTCCGCGCGTACGCCGACTTCTGGACCGGACGCCCCCGGGCCGGTGAGGCCGCCGCGGCGGAGGGTCTGTGGCAGGCACACGCCACCGGTCAGGACAACGGCGCCTGTCATCTCCAGGCGGCCCTGGCCATGTTCGCGGCGCTCACCGGAGACACGGACCTCTGCCGGGAACGTGCCGCGACCGCACGGTCGTACGCCCTCGCCCGCGGCCTGGGCCTGCCGGCCGCCCTCGCCCAGTGGGCGCTCGCCTACCTGGACCTGAGCAGTGGCCGCTTCGCCGCCGCGGCCGCCCGACTGCGCGCCCTGGCCGGATTCGGCCCCGGCCACGGCCACCGGGCCATCCGCCATCTGGCGACGCCGCACTACGTCGAGGCCGCCGTACGTACCGGTGACACCCGCATCGCCCGCGTCGCCCACGCCGACTACCACCGCTGGGCGAGCACCGTGCGCAGCCCCGACGACCTGGCCCTCAGCGCCCGCTGCCGAGCCCTGCTGGCCCCCGGGGAGGAAGCCGTGGAGCACTACCGAACGGCCCTCGACCTGCACTCCCACGGCACCCGCGACTTCGAGCGGGCACGCACGGAGCTGCTGTTCGGCAGCGCCCTGCGTCGGCTGCGCCACCGCACGGAGGCACGCGACCGCCTGCACAGCGCCCTGGAGGCGTTCGACTCCTTCGGCGCCCCGCACTGCGCGACCCAGGCCCGCACCGAACTGCGCGCCCTCGGCGCACCCGCCGCACCGACCCCCAACGCGGCGGAACACCCCACGGCCCGCCTCACGGCCCAGCAACTCCTGATCGCCCGGATGGCCGCCGAGGGCGCCACCAACCGCGAGATCGCCGCCCGCCTCGCCCTCAGCCCGCGCACCATCGACCACCACCTGAGAGGTGTCTTCACCCGGCTCGGGATCCGCTCGCGCATCGAACTGGTGCGGATCGTCGCCGAGGGCGACGAGAGCGAGGCCGTCTAGACGTCAGGGAAGGCGCGGGCGCAGATCGTCATGCGGGGGATCCGTCTCACGGCGCGGCCCGACCGCGGAACCCCTCCGCGTCCCACGTCCCGAACAGCCGGGGCGCCAGCCGGCTCGGCGCCCCGGCGCGGAAGTCGGCGGGCGTCAGCGCCCCCGCACCCGCCGGCACCGCACCCAGCAGCGGCGCCGCCGCCACGTCCGGCAGATCAGCGACATTGCAACGCGACGCCAGATCCGGTGCCCCGGGCCAGCTGCCGATCACCACGCCGAGCAGGTCCAGCCGCCGCCGTCGCAGTTCACGCGCCGTCAGCTCCGTGGTGTTCAGGGTGCCCAGACCCGCCGACGCCACCACCAGGACCGGCGCCGCCATCAGCTCGGCCGCGTCAGCCAGCGTGCCGCCCGCCTCGTCGAAGCGGACGAGCAGCCCGCCCGCCCCTTCCACCAGCACCAGGTCGTGCTCGGCGGCCAGCTTGGCGGCGGCATCGGCGATCTCGTGCGGCCGGACCGGCGCCCTTCCCGCGCGCCGCGCGGCCGTCGCCGGGGCCAACGGCTCGGGATACCGCGCGACCTCCACGGTCGTCACCGCGCCCGCGAGCCGCGCGACCTCCTCCGCGTCGCCACGCTCGTCCGGCGTCACGCCCGTCTGCGCGGCCTTCAACACCGCCACCGACCGGCCCGCGGTCAGCGCGGCCGCAGCGACCGCGGCCGTCGTGACCGTCTTGCCGACCTCCGTGCCCGTGCCCGTGATCACCAGTACCGGCATGTCAGCCCTCCCGTGCGGCCGCGCACACCGCGCGGGCGATCCGTGCCACGTCCGCGTCACCCGTGACGTACGGCGGCATCGTGTAGACGA
Organism: Streptomyces sp. NPDC057623; assembly: GCF_042800355.1. NCBI lineage: Bacteria > Bacillati > Actinomycetota > Actinomycetes > Kitasatosporales > Streptomycetaceae > Streptomyces > Streptomyces sp. NPDC057623. Next base: position 144,575 of record NZ_JBHVGZ010000007.1, on the reverse strand, counting down.
GGTCGCGGAACGGCCGCAGCCACACGCCCTCACGTACGGCGGCGACGGTCGCGGCCCGCATGTCCACCTCGTGGTCCAGCTGGACGACCCCGATGGCACCGAGGACCCGTACGTCCCGTACGCCGGGAAGGTCCGCCGCCGGGGCCAGCCCGTCCCGCAGGCCCGCCTCGATCCGCTTGACCTCGGCCCCCCAGTCCTGGCCGAGCAGCAGCTCGATCGAGGCGCAGGCCACCGCGGCCGCCAGCGGATTGCCCATGAAGGTCGGGCCGTGAGCCAGCACCGGAACCTCGCCGCGCGAGATCCCGTCGGCCACGCGCGAGGTGCACAAGGTGGCGGCCATCGTCAGATAACCGCCGGTCAGCGCCTTTCCCACGCACATGACATCCGGCGTCACCGCCGCGTGGTCGGCCGCGAACAGCGCGCCCGTGCGCCCGAACCCGGTCGCGATCTCGTCGAACACCAGCAGCACGTCGTGCGCGTCGCACGCCTCCCGCAGCACCCGCAGATACGCGGGGGAGTGGAACCGCATCCCGCCCGCGCCCTGCACGACCGGCTCGACGATCACCGCCGCCAGCTCGTCCGCGTGCCGCTCGATCAGCGACCGCAGATGGTCGGCGTAGGACTCCTCGTACTCCACGGGTGGCGGGTCCGCGAACACCTGGCGCTGGAGCACCCCGGTCCACAGCTCGTGCATCCCGCCCTCGGGGTCGCACACCGACATCGGCTGCCAGGTGTCGCCGTGGTAGCCGCCGCGCCAGGTCAGCAGCCGCTGCTTGCCGGGGCGGCCCAGCGAACGCCAGTACTGCAGGCACATCTTGACCGCGACCTCGACCGACACCGACCCGGAGTCCGCGAGGAAGACATGCTCCAGACCGTCTGGCGACATGTCGACAAGGAGCTTCGCCAGGCGCACGGCGGGCTCGTGCGTGAGCCCGCCGAACATCACATGGCTCATGCGCGAGAGCTGCTCGCGCGCGGCCTCGTTGAGCACCGGGTGGTTGTAGCCGTGGATCGCCGACCACCAGGACGACATGCCGTCGACCAGTTCGCCCGAGCCGTCCGCCAGGGTCAGCCGCACCCCGCTCGCCGACGCGACGACGAGCGGTTCGGCACGGCCGGGCATGGGACCGTACGGATGCCAGACGTGCCGCCGGTCGAGTTCCAGCAGCTCGGGCACGGTCAGGTCGGGCACCGTGCGCGCCTCAGGCATTGGGCGCGAGGTCCGTTCCGGCACCCCTGCGGCGGACGGCGACCAGGTCGGTGCGCGGCTCGGTGACGGCCGGCGCGGCGGCGGCCGTACCGCACACACCGCCCCCCGCGTGCGCACCGCACCCGGCGCTGTCGTGCCCACCGCACCCGGCACCCTCGTCGGATCCGCAGCCCGCGCTCTCGTGCGACCCGCACCCGCCCCCGGCGGCGGCCACGTCCGCCCGGTGCTCCGGCAGTGTCACCTGGTCGGCGCCCTCCACCTCGAACCCGGCGTCCGCGATCATCTCCAGGTCGGCCTTGCCGGCCTGGCCCTCGGTGGTCAGGTAGTCGCCGAGGAAGATCGAGTTGGCGAGGTGCAGGGCGAGGGGCTGCATGGTGCGCAGGTGCACCTCGCGGCCGCCCGCGATGCGCACCTCGACGTCGGGGCAGACGAAGCGCACCATCGCCAGGATCCGCAGACAGCGCTGCGGGGTGAGGTTCCACTCCTTGGCCAGCGGGGTGCCCTCGACCGGGATCAGGAAGTTGACCGGCACCGAGTCCGGGTCCAGCTCGCGCAGCGAGTAGACGACGTCGACCAGGTCCTCGTCACTCTCGCCCATGCCCGCGATCAGGCCGGAGCAGGCGGACAGGCCGGCCGCGTGCGCCTTGTTCACGGTGTCGACGCGGTCGGCGTAGGTGTGCGTCGTCGTGATCTCGCCGTACGTCGACTCGGAGGTGTTGAGGTTGTGGTTGTAGGCGTCCGCACCCGCCTCGCGCAGCCGCTCCGCCTGGCCGTCGGACAACAGTCCGAGACAGGCGCACACCTCGACGCCCTCGTTCTGGTCCTTGATCGCCTTGATGGTGCCCGCGACCCGGTCCACGTCACGGTCGGTCGGGCCGCGCCCGGACGCCACCAGACAGACCCGCTTGGCGCCTCCCGCCAAACCGGCGGCCGCGGCCTGGGAGGCCTCGTCGGGCTTGAGCCAGGTGTATTTCAGGATGCCGGTGGTGGAGCCGAGGCGCTGGGAGCAGTAGGAGCAGTCCTCGGGGCACAGCCCGGACTTGAGGTTGACGAGATAGTTGAGTTTCACCCGTCGGCCGAACCAGTGCCGGCGCACCTTGCCGGCCGCGGTCACCACATCGAGCAGGTCGTCGTCGGAAGTGGCGAGGACGGCCAAGGCTTCCTCGCGGGTCGGCAGCTCGCGCCGAAGCCCCTTGTCCACCAGCGTGTTCAGCAGGTCCATGGGAGCTGATCCTGACGTACGGAGGGGCTCCGAGCCAAGGAGACTTCGGACAACCCTGTCACTTCGATGTGTGGGTATTGCCACACCGTGCGCCGTCGGTCGTGCGACTAGTGTCTGTGCACTGCCTACAAAAGCCCGGAGGAGTCATGGCGTTCGGCTGGATCGACGAGCAGGCGGAGACGCGCCGCCGCGCCGGGCTGGTACGGACCCTGCGCCCGCGCCCCGCCGAGTCGCCGCTCCTCGACCTCGCGAGCAACGACTACCTGGGTCTGGCCCGCCACCCCGAGGTGACGGAGGGCGCGGCGCGGGCGGCGCGCACGTGGGGTGGCGGTGCGACCGGTTCCCGGCTCGTCACGGGCACCACGGAGCTGCACACCGAGCTGGAGCGCGAGCTGGCCGACTTCTGCGGCTTCGAGGCGGCCCTGGTCTTCTCGTCCGGCTACGCGGCCAACCTCGCCGCGGTCACCGCGCTGGCTCCGCACGGCTCGCTGATCGTCTCGGACGCGGGCAACCACGCCTCCCTGATCGACGGCTGCCGGCTGGCCCGGGGCGGCACCCAGGTCGTCGCGCACTCCGACCCGGACGCGGTGCGCAAGGCGCTCCAGACGCACGACGGTCCTGCCGTCGTCGTCTGCGACACCGTCTTCTCGGTCGACGGCGACGCCGCCCCGCTGGCCCGGTTCGCCGAGGCGTGCCGGGAACACGGCGCCGGGCTGGTCGTCGACGACGCCCACGGGCTCGGAGTGCTGGGCGACGGCGGCCGCGGCGCCCCGCACGCGGCGGGACTCGCCGGCGCCGACGACGTCGTCGTGACGGTCACGCTGTCCAAGTCGTTCGGCAGCCAGGGCGGCGCCGTCCTCGGCCCCGCCCGGGTGATCGACCACCTGGTCAACGCGGCCCGGACGTTCATCTTCGACACGGGCCTCGCCCCCGCTGCGGCGGGCGCTGCCCTGGCGGCACTGAGGTTGCTGCGCCGCGAGCCGGAGCGCGCGGCGCGGGCGCGCACGGTGGCGAGCGAACTGCACACCCGCCTGACGGCCGCGGGCCTGGAAGCGGTACGTCCGGACGCCGCGGTCGTCTCCGTGCGCGCGCCGTCCCCGGAGCAGGCCGTGCTCTGGGCGGCCGACTGCCGTGCGGCGGGCCTCGCCGTGGGCTGCTTCCGTCCTCCCTCCGTCCCCGACGGCATCTCACGGCTGAGGCTGACCGCCCGCGCGGACCTCTCCGAGGGGCAGATCGAACGCGCTGTACGGGTGATCGGCGAGACACGACCATGAGTCGGCGTGACACGGCCCTGCCGTCGCGTCAGACGGAACTGATCAGAGTGGAACTTGATGGGACTGGAACCGATCTAAAGCGGTCAGAGCTGATCGGAGCGGTCAGGACTGGAACGCGGTCGTGAAGCCCGTCCAGCTCTCGGGGGAGAAGAGCAGCGCGGGTCCGGCCGGGTCCTTGGAGTCGCGCACGGCCAGCAGCCCGGTCCAGGGACCGGAGTGCGGCCGCGCCGTCTCCACACAGTTGTTCGCTCCGGTGCTGTAGCTGCTGCGCAGCCATCGCGCACCGGGCAGATCGGTACTCGACGTGATGTTCCGAGGCATTGCGGTCATGGTGCCTCCTTACGCACCGCCGGCAAGCGCGGCGATGTAATCCAGCGATTCCTCGGGCGAAAGGGCGTGGATCCGAAGGGCGTTGAAGGCCTCCGTGTAGGCCTGGAGGTCTTCTTCCCGTTCGAGGTAGAGGCTACTCGTCAAGTGGTCGAGAACAACCACATCCAGATCAGAAGTGCGCGAAAATGAGAAGATAACGAAAGGCCCGGTGATGCCGACATGCTCACCGGCCGCGAACGGCAGCACCTGGAGCCGGACTTGGGGCAGCCGTGCCGCCTCCATCAGCCGCCCCAACTGCCGCGCCATCACCTCGGGCCCGCCGATCTCCCGGCGCAGCACCGCCTCGTCGAGCACCGCGCTCAGCACCAGCGGCTGATCGGCGTGCAGCACGTCCTGCCTGGCCAGACGGACCGCGACCAGCGCCTCCAGCCGTTCGTCGGCGTCGGCGGCCTCGTCGGCGAGTCCGCCCACCGCGGCCCGGGTCACCGCCCGCGCGTACTCGGGCGTCTGCAACAACCCGGGCACCACGGAGGTCTCCAAGGTGCGCATCGCGCTCGCCTGGGACTCCAGACTGATGAAGTCGCGGTACGTCGGCGGCAGCACTCCGCGGTACGCGTGCCACCAGTGATGCCGCCCGGCACCCTCGTCGGACCCCGCCAGCACCAGCAGCAACTCCCGTAGCCGGGCGTCCTGTACGCCGTACGCGTCGAGCAGTAACCGCACATCGGCCGGTTTCACGCCGCTGGAGCCGGTCTCGATCCGGCTCACCTTGGACTGGTGCCAGCCCACCAGCCGGGCCGCCTCACCACTGGTGAGCCCCGCGCCGGTGCGCAACGCACGCAGTTCCGCGCCCAGTTTTCTGCGGCGCACCGCGGGACCGTGCTGCATGGGCAACTCCTTACTCCAACCGAGCCGCCCAAATACGGTCTGCCGTCGCAGAGTTCACCGCTTCGAGCGACAGATATATGCATATCTTGGGGGATCGGCACCCTGACGGCCCTGGTAATGGCAGTCTGGCGACGAAGCACCAGTCCGGGACCGTACTCGAACCCTCCGCTCCGTGTCGGACTCCGGTCCCGTTGGGAAAGGGACGACGTCGCCATGGCAGATCATCTGGAAGCATCCGTCACTCTGCCGAGCGATCCCGCCTCGGTCTCCGCGGCCCGGTCCTACGTGGTCACCACTCTCGCCGAGTGGGGACTGCCACCGGACACGGAGGTGGCCGACACCATCCGTCTGATCGTCTCCGAGCTCACCACCAACGCCGTACAGCACACCCTCGGGCAGTCACCCACCTTCACGGTGGACCTCGTCCTCGACCGTGACGAACACCTGCGCATCGGCGTCACCGACAGCCACCCCCGCTTCCCCAAGCGGCTGCCGGCCGCCGTCCAGCAGGACAACGGCCGCGGCATGGTCATCATCCGCTGGCTGACCGCGGAGTGCGGCGGCAAGCTGAGAGTGCGACCGACCCGCGAGGGCGGCAAGACCATCTCCATCGAACTGCCCTGGACGGTGCCCGCGGCACCCGTCCCGGCGGCGGGACCCCAGGACTCCTGACCCCTCACCCCTGCTGTCCGGACCGGCCGAACGTGCCCCGCAGCAGGGCCCGGAAGGCGTCCGCGGCGGGAGCCCTCTCGTCACCGCGATGGGCGACCGAGATCGTCCGGCGCAGCTCTCCGCCCTCCAGCGCGCGCACCCCGACCGGGGTGACCGACGTACGCGCGACCATCTCCGGTACGACCGCCACCCCGAGCCCCGCACTGGCCAGCGCGCACACCAGGAGATACCCCGGCGTCGGCACCAGCACCGAGGGCAGGGCCCCGGCCCGGGCCAGCACCGCCTCCACACCCCGCCGGGCCGGCGCGTCCGGCGCCATGCTGATCAGCGGCTGCCCGGCGAGCTCGGTCAGCGGCAGCCGCGCCGGTCCGCTGGTGAGGGCGTGGCCCGGAGCGGACACCAGGACCAGTTCCTCGACGAGGATCGGCTCGACGAGGACGGAGGAGACGAGCGGGGTCGGGGCGCCCGGCTCATAGGCGTGGGTCAGCGCCAGGTCGATCTCCCCGGCCGCCACGGCGGCGACGCCGGCGGAGGGTTCGTAGTCGGCGACCGTCAGCTCCACGTCCGGATGCGCCCGGCGGAAGGCGCTGAGAGCCGGCGGCAGCAGATGGATGCCGGCGGTCTGGAAGGTGCCGAGCCGGAGCGTGCCGCCCGTCAGCCCGGTCAGCCGGGCCAGTTCGTGCCGCGCCCGCTCCAGCTCGTCGAGCACCCGCCGGGCCCTGGTCACCAGCAGCTCGCCCGCACCCGTCAGCCGGGCCCCGCGATGGTGCCGTACCAGCAGGGCGGTGCCCGTCTCGCGCTCCAGCTTGGCCAGTTGCTGGGAGAGCGCGGGCGTGGTGTAGCCGAGCCGCTCGGCGGCCCGGGTGATCGAACCCGCCTCGGCGACCGCCACCAGGGCGGCGAGGCGGGTCGGGTCGTACATGGCGGGTCCCTTCGAGCGCGGGGCCTCTCAGCCTGTCTGACGGCCCTGCCTAAAGCATTGCTTAAGGAACACCCAGACTATTCGAAATACCTGCTGAAGGCTTCCGCGCGGCAGGCTGGCAGGCATGGACGCTCAGCTCATCGCCTTCACCGGGGTCTCCGCCGGCCTGGTCGCCATGCCCGGGGCCGACTTCACCGTCGTCGTACGCAACGCTCTCGTCTCCCGCCGGGCCGGCATCGTCTGCGCGCTCGGGATCGGGGCCGGGCTGCTGGTGCATGTGACGCTGGCGGTGGTGGGGGTCGCCGCGGTGCTGACCGCCGTACCGGCGCTGTTCCGCGCGCTTCAAGTGGTAGGCGGCGGCTATGTGCTGTACCTGGGCGTCCAGACGCTGCGGCAGCGGCGCGCCGAAGTCGTGCACGAGCGCGAGGACTCCGCCACACGGCCGTTGCGGCAGGGCTTCGTGACCAACGCCCTCAACCCGAAGGCGTCCCTCACCTTCCTCAGCGTGCTGCCCCAGTTCGTGCCGGCGGGCGCTCCGGCGCTGCCCCGGACGCTGCTGCTCGCCCTGATCGTGCTCGCGATCGCGCTGGTGTGGTTCCAGGCGGTCGCCCTGCTGGTGGACCGGCTCGGCAGGTGGCTGCGCCGCCCGCGTGCCGCCCGGGCGGTCACGACGGTCACCGGCGCCGCGCTGACGGTCTTCGGCGCGGCACTCCTCGCCGGGCCGCTACAGACCCTCTGAAGGGCCCGGGGGCGGTGACGGCGTGTCAGGTCGCCCCCCCCGCCCCCGGGAAGGTCACTTGACCCGGCCGTACCAGACGCTCCTGGTCCAGATCTTCTGGAGCCTCACGACGTCCCCGCTCTTCGGGGAGTGCCAGATCCTTCCCTTCCCGGCGTAGATGCCGACGTGGTAGACGTTCGACCCCGAGTGGAAGAACACCAGGTCTCCGGCCTTGCGGTTCGTGGCGGAGATGTGGCGGGTCTTGTTGTACTGCTGGGCCGCCGTACGGGGCAGCTTCTTGCCCGCTTTCTTGAACGAGTACAGCGTGAGCCCGGAGCAGTCGAACCGGTTCGGGCCTGTGGCGCCCCACCTGTACGGGGACCCCTTCTTGGAGGCCGCGACCTGGAGTGCCTTCGTCGCCGGCGTGGCGGCCTCCGCCTCGGAGGCGAAGCCGGGCGCCACGATCGAGCCGCCCACTGCGGCGATGGTGAGAGCCGAGGCCGTACCGGCCCGGGCCATGAGCGACGGGACACGATTGAGCGCAGTCATGCGCAACCCTTCGTCAGCCGCCTGTGAAGGATGACCTGTCGGATTCGGGCTGGCGAAGTTGCCCGGCCGCGTTGCCACGGCTTCACCCCAAGGGCGGCTCGGATCGAACGAACGTCCGCTCCGGCGACCCGTCTTGCTCGGGTCCTCCACTCCTGCCGATCCACTCCTGTCGACCGGTCATCCGGGCGGCGGCAGGACTCGGCGTCCGCCCGGACCGCCCCGCCGCTGTGGCGGGGGCTTGTCGTCAGTCAGGGATCTTGACGCACGGATGAACGAAAATCCCAACGGAACCGGGGATTTGTGGTGTTACTCACCACTCACCCGTTCGGGTGGACACCCCTTTGTTCGAGTGGGCGTCCAGGTGCCCGAGGAGCCCCGGACCTGGGGCGGAACGCTTGATTCCGCCTTGGGGTCACACCCGTTGCGCAACCTTGACGGGCGCTCAAAAGGACAGGCGGCTACGCCGAAAGGCGGTACGTCGTTTGGTCCGTTTCAGCTGCGTTCCGGACGCCTCGACAGTGGGTCGGGACGTCCGGAACCGGTCTGTACGGGTCGTCAACTGTCGGAGCGCGGCGGCACCGTGACGCGAGCCGTGCGGCGTTCTCCGTCCAGCACGCGCAGCGCACGCGCCAGCGTGGGAGCGTGCAGCTCGGTCTCGCCCCGCTGGTGCATCAGCGCCAGCGCGTCCCGGAGCTCGGCCGCCTTGCCGACCAGCGCCTGGGCGGCGCGCAGTCCGCTGTAGGTGTCGCCGTGCCGACCCGGGTTGATCCGGCCGAGCAGGTCGACGGCATCGAGGTAACGGTCGATCAACTCGCCCTCCGCGCGGGTCAGTGCGGGCAGGGGCGGCAGCTCGGGTGGCAGCACGGGCCGGTCACCGCCCGGTGGGCGGCGCGGCGGTGGCCCTGCGACTGGGGATGATCGCGTCCACCAGTCCGTACTCCAGCGCCTCCTGAGCGCTCAGGATCTTGTCCCGCTCGATGTCCTCGCTCACCTGTTCGCGGCTGCGCCCGGTGTGCAGGGCGAGCATCTCCTCCAGGCGGACCCGAACGCGCGTCAGTTCGTCGGCCTGGATGGCCAGATCGCTCGCCTGGCCCTGGACCGGCTCGGGCAGCCCCGGCTGACGGATCACCACCCGGGCCCCCGGCAGGGCGAATCGCTTGCCCGCAGTGCCCGCGGCCAGCAGCACCGCGCCGGACGCGCCGGCCTGGCCCAGGCAGATCGTCTCCACGTCGCAGGTGACGTACCGCATGGTGTCGTAGATCGCCGACATGGCGCTGAACGAGCCGCCCGGCGAGTTGATGTACAGCGAGATGTCCCGGTCGGGGTCCTTGTGCTCCAGGTACATGAACTGGGCCATCACGTCGTTCGCCGAGATGTCGTCGATCTGTGTGCCGAGAAAGACGATCCGCTCCTCGAGCAGTTTCGAGTACGGGTCCTGCGTCCTGGTGCCGCTGCTCGTGCGCTCGGTGAACTCGGGCAGCACATGGCGGGCGGTCGGTCGGGTCATGGCTCACGCTCCCTTGGCGGAGTGCCTGTAAAAAATGTACAGGACGTACATGACGTAATGTAGGGGCATGGCCTACGAGATTCCGGTGACGCAAGCCAGGGCTGAGCTCGCCGAACTGATCAATCGCGTGGTGTACGGCGGTGAGCGCGTCGTCGTGACGCGCCACGGAAAGCCCCTCGTCGCCCTTGTCTCCGCCGCTGACCTGGAGCGACTGGAGAAGCTCGGAGAGCCGGCGGAACTCGTCGAGGAGCAGGTGATCAGCGCGGTCTCCAGCGTCCGCGAGGCCGCGTCCGCTCCCCGCGAACGGCAGCGCTTCGGCATCGCAGCCGAGCATCGCGGGTCGGGCCCCGCGTAGAGCCCGGCCGACGGGCTTCCGGGCTTCCGGAAAACGCAGGACCGTGCACCCCTGTCCGCTACAGCAGGGGTGCACGGTCGGTTCGGTGTGCCCGGCGCGGCCGGTCAGCCGACGGGCGCGAGCGCCTTCTCGGGGGCGGGCTCGGCGCTCGGCGTGCGGGACTTCAGGGCGCTCCCGAGCAGGACGGCGCCCAGGCCCAGCGCGGCCCACCAGGCCAGCGTCAGGGCGGGGCCGGTCGCCGCGGCTCCGTCGAAGTACGACACCGAGCGCAGCAGGCTCGCGCCCGCGCCCGGCGGCAGCCACTGGCCCATCGTGCCGACCGGCTCGGGCAGCATCTGCGGCGCCGAGGAGGCCCCGGAGAACGGGTTGCCGAGGAACATCACCACGAACGACACGATGCCGATGCCCGCGTTGCCGACCAGCGCGGCGAGTCCCGCGACGGCCGCGCTCACGGCCAGGGTCGTCAGTGCGAACACCCCGGCCTCCGCCCACCAGTCTCCGGTGAGGATCCCCAGCCAGCTGTGCGCGAGTGCCGCCGCGACCACGCCGATCAGGACGGCGGCACCGGCCAGGGCGCTCACGGCGCGGATGCCGCGCAGCCGGAGCAGGGTCACCGCGGCGCCCGCCGCCATGCCGGCCAGGGCGAGTGGCAGGACGCTGGCGCCGAGCGCCGCGCCGCGCGGGTCGTTCGGCGACGCGGCCACGACGTCGACGGTCCTGACCTGGGTGCCCTCGGCGGCGGCCTGCTGGGTCACCGCCTGCTGGAGCAGCTGGGCGACGGCCGGGCTCGCGGCCGACGCGGTCAGCAGCTCGGGACCCTGGGGGGTGACGACGACCGCGCCGTATACGGTCCGGTCCTCGACGGCCGCCCGGGCGGCCGCCTCGTCGGCGTAGCGGTGGATCTCGAACGCGCCCTCGTGCCGGTCGAGCCGCCGTTCCACCTGGGCCGTGGCGGACGGCGGTCCGGCGACGCCGAGCGGCAGGTCGCGCGGAGCGGTGCGGGCGGCCGGCCAGGCGAAGGCCCACAGGGCGAGCGCCGCCAGGGCGGGAACCAGGAGAACGACCGCGATCAGGTGCCGACGCGAGGTGGACCTGGACGGTGTGGCGGACGGGGTGGACATGAGGTCTCCCTGGGACATCGGCTAAAAAGAAGGATCGTTCGTTTTACTTGTTCCACCACCGTCCTGCGATTGCCGCTCCTTGTCAAGAAGGAATGTTCGTTTTACTTTGTGGACCATGGCCCGCGTATCCCAGGAACACCTCGACGCCCGCCGCCGGCAGATCCTCGACGGCGCCGCGGTCTGCTTCGCCCGCAACGGCTTCCACGCCACATCCATGCAGGACGTGCTCAAGGAGGTCGACCTCTCGGCCGGGGCGGTGTACCGCTACTTCAGCGGCAAGGAAGCCCTGATCGGCGCGATCGTCGCCGAGGTGCTCGGTTCGGTGCGCACGGCCTTCGAGGAAGCGGCGCGGCAGAGCCCGCCCCCGCCGCCCGCCGAACTCGTCGCCTCGGTCCTCGGCAGGACACTCGCCGCCCGCGAGTCCCTGGTCGTCGACGGGCGGCCCGCGTTTCCGCGGCTCGTCATCCAGGTGTGGACGGAGACGCTCCGCAACGAGGAGCTGGCGGCGATCCTGCGCGAGGGCTACGGCTCGGTGCGCGCGGCCTGGGGGAGGATCGTCGAGGGCTACCAGGAGGCCGGGATGATGCCGGCGGACGTGGCGCCGGACCACGTGGCCCGCACGATGATCGCCACCGTGCTGGGTTTCATCGCCCAGCAGTCCCTCTTCGGGCCCGCCCCGATCGAGGTTCTCCGGGACGGTCTGCGGGCGTTGACCAGCATGCGGGACGAGACCGCCGCAACCGATGGATCACAGCTCGGTTAACTTGCCTGAAACGCCGTCCAACTAGCCTGCCCATCCACGCCACCAGGCAGTTTGCCCCGTGGCCGCGGCAAACCGGGCCCCGCACGGTCCGGAGCGAGGACTGTGAGGTGGGACGTGCAACTGACCCCGCACGAGCAAGAGAGGCTGCTCATCCACGTGGCGGCCGACGTGGCCGAGAAGCGCCGCGCCCGTGGGCTGAAGCTCAACCACCCCGAGGCGGTCGCCCTGATCACGTCGCACCTCCTCGAGGGCGCCCGCGACGGCCGCACGGTCGCCGAGCTCATGTCCTCCGGACGCAAGCTGCTCACCAGGGACGACGTCATGGAGGGCATCCCCGAGATGATCCACGACGTGCAGGTCGAGGCGACCTTCCCGGACGGCACCAAGCTCGTCACCGTCCACGACCCGATCGTCTGAAGGGGGCCCCGATGATTCCCGGAGAGATCCTCTTCGCCGACGGCCCGATCGCCTACAACGCGGGCCGTGACGTCACCCGGCTGACCGTCCTCAACGCCGCCGACCGGCCCGTCCAGGTCGGCTCCCACTACCACTTCGCCGAGGCCAATCCCGGCCTGGACTTCGACCGCGCCGCGGCCCGCGGCAAGCGGCTCAACGTCGCCGCCGGTACCGCCGTGCGCTTCGAGCCCGGGATCCCCGTCGACGTCGAACTCGTCCCGCTCGCCGGCGCCCGTGTGGTGCCCGGACTGCGCGGCGAGACCGGAGGTGCCCTCGATGCCTGAGATCTCCCGCGCCGCGTACGCCGACCTGTTCGGGCCGACGACCGGTGACCGTATCCGGCTCGCCGACACCGATCTGCTGGTCGAGATCGAGGAGGACCGTTCCGGCGGTCCCGGACTCGCCGGTGACGAGGCCGTGTTCGGCGGCGGCAAGGTCATCCGCGAGTCCATGGGCCAGTCCCGTGCCACACGCGCGGAGGGCACCCCCGACACGGTGATCACCGGCGTCGTGATCATCGACCACTGGGGCATCGTCAAGGCCGACGTCGGCATCCGCGACGGCCGGATCACCGGCATCGGCAAGGCGGGCAACCCCGACACCATGGACGGGGTGCACCCGGACCTCGTCATCGGCCCCGAGACCGAGGTCATCGCCGGCAACGGGCGGATCCTGACGGCCGGCGCCATAGACGCGCACGTCCACTTCATCTGCCCGCAGATCGCCGACGAGGCGCTCGCCTCGGGCATCACCACGCTGGTCGGCGGCGGCACCGGACCCGCCGAGGGCTCCAAGGCGACCACCGTCACGCCCGGACCCTGGCACCTGGCCCGGATGCTGGAGGCGATGGAGCAGTACCCGCTCAACATCGGCTTCCTCGGCAAGGGCAACACCGTCTCCCACGAGGCGATGCTGTCCCAGATCCGCGGCGGTGCGCTCGGCCTCAAGCTGCACGAGGACTGGGGCTCCACCCCGGCCGTCATCGACGCCTCGCTGACCGTCGCCGACCGGACCGGCATCCAGGTCGCGATCCACACCGACACGCTGAACGAGGCGGGCTTCGTCGGTGACACGCTGGCGGCCATCGCCGGACGCGGCATCCACGCCTACCACACCGAGGGCGCGGGCGGCGGGCACGCGCCGGACATCATGACCGTCGTCGCCGAGTCGCACGTCCTGCCCAGCTCGACGAACCCGACGCGGCCGTTCACCGTCAACACCGCCGAGGAACACCTCGACATGCTGATGGTGTGCCACCACCTCAACGCGGCGGTACCCGAGGACCTCGCCTTCGCCGAGTCGCGGATCCGCCCGTCGACGATCGGCGCGGAGGACGTCCTGCACGACCTGGGCGCGATCTCGATCATCTCGTCCGACTCGCAGGCCATGGGGCGGGTGGGCGAGGTCGTTATGCGGACCTGGCAGACCGCCCATGTGATGAAGCGGCGGCGGGGTGCGCTGCCCGGGGACGGGCGGGCCGACAACCTGCGGGTACGGCGGTACGTCGCCAAGTACACGATCAACCCCGCGCTCGCCCAGGGCCTCGCCCGCGAGATCGGCTCCGTGGAGAGCGGCAAGCTCGCCGACCTGGTGCTGTGGGAGCCGGCGTTCTTCGGCGTCAAGCCCCACCTCGTCATCAAGGGCGGACAGATCGCCTACGCGCAGATGGGCGACGCCAACGCCTCGATCCCGACGCCGCAGCCGATCCTCCCGCGGCCGATGTACGGGGCGATCGGGCGGGCGCCCGCCGCCAACTCGTTCAACTTCGTGGCGCCGCTCGCCATCGAGGACGGGCTCGCGGAGCGGCTCCAGCTCGGGAAGCGGTTCGTGGCCATCGAGTCGACGCGTGGGGTCACCAAGGCCGACATGCGGCAGAACGACGCGCGGCCCGAGGTGCGGGTCGACCCCGACAGCTTCGCCGTGCACATCGACGGGGAACTGGTGGAGGCCGCCCCGGCCGCGGAACTGCCCATGGCCCAGCGGTACTTCCTGTTCTGAGGGTGATTGAGATGACTGCGACGGCTGAGCTCTGATGTCACGGGCAGCACTTCTGGTCCTCGCCGATGGCCGCTTCCCCGCCGGAGGGCACGCGCACTCCGGCGGGGCGGAGGCGGCCGTCAAGGCGGGGCGGATCACCGGGGCCGCGAGCCTGGAGGACTTCTGCCGGGGCCGGTTGCACACGACGGGGCTGGTCGCGGCCTCGCTCGCCGCGGCGGCCGCGCTCGGTGTCGACGCGGTGGCCCTGGACGCGGCGGCCGACGCCCGTACGCCGTCGCCCGCGCTGCGGCTGGCCGCGCGGAAGCTGGGGCGGCAGTTGATGCGGGCCGCTCGGGCCACATGGCCTTCCGCGGAGCTCGACGATCTGGCTCGGCTCTTTCCCAAGGGGGCCCATCAGCCGGTCGTGCTCGGGGTCGCCGCCCGGGCCGCGGGGCTGGGGGCCGTGGACGCGGCCTACTGTGCGGCGTACGAGAGCGTGAGTGGGCCGGCGAGTGCGACGGTGCGGTTGCTGAGTCTCGATCCCTTCGACGCCACGGCGGCGCTGGCTCGGCTGGCGCCGGAGCTGGACCGGGTGGCGGACCAGGCGGTGGAGGCCGGGCGGCGGGTCGCCGGGGGTGGCGTCGACGAGTTGCCCGCGGCTTCTGCTCCGCTGTTGGAGATCGGGGCGGAGGTGCATGCGGCCTGGGCGGTGCGGCTGTTCGCGTCGTAGGGGGTTTTCGCCCCCGCCGCCCCTACCCGTCCCCTCCCTTGAAGGGGCTCCGCCCCTTCGACCCCGCCAAGGGGCTCCGCCCCCTGGACCCCCATCGGCCTGCGGCCTCGTCCTCAAACGCCGGACGGGCTGAAAGTGATTGGAACCGCCTCCATGCATCTCGACCACGCTCACCCCCACGACGGTCCCTCCTCCGTCAGCGCCGACGCGCACCGTCCCGACGGGACGCGCCGTGCCTTGCGCATCGGCCTCGGCGGGCCTGTCGGATCCGGCAAGACGGCAACCGTCGCCGCGCTCTGCCGGGCCCTGCGCGACGAGCTGTCCCTCGCCGTCGTCACGAACGACATCTACACCCGCGAGGACGCCGAGTTCCTGCTGCGGGAGGCCGTGTTGCCGCCCGAGCGGATCACGGCCGTCGAGACGGGGGCCTGTCCGCACACCGCGATCCGCGACGACATCTCCGCGAACCTCGAAGCCGTCGAGGACCTGGAGGACGAGGTCGGCCCCCTCCATCTCATCCTCGTCGAGTCCGGCGGGGACAATCTCACCGCCACCTTCTCCAAGGGGCTCGTCGACGCGCAGATCTTCGTGATCGACGTGGCCGGCGGGGACGACATCCCGCGCAAGGGAGGCCCCGGCGTCACCACCGCCGACCTCCTCGTCGTCAACAAGACCGACCTCGCGCCGTACGTCGGCTCCGACCTGGCCCGGATGGCGGCCGACGCCAAGGCGCAGCGGGCCGAACTGCCGGTCGTCTTCCAGTCGCTCAGGAGCGAGCCCGGCGTGCAGGAAGTCGCCGACTGGGTGCGGGCACAGCTCGCGGCCTGGACGGCGTGACCGTGACCGGTGGCGTTCGGGCCGTCGCGCGGATCGTCGCCCGGGACGACGGCCGGGGAGGCACCTCGCTGCCCGTGCTCGACGGCGACGGGCCGCTGGCGCTCCGGCGGACCCGGGGGAGCGGCGCCGAGGCCCGGGTCGTGCTCGTCGGCGCGATGAGCGGGCCCCTCGGCGGCGACCACTTCGCGGTGGAGGCCGACGTGGAGGCCGGCGCCCGGCTGCGCGTCGGGTCGGCTGCGGCCACGATCGCCCTGCCGGGCCAGAGCAAGGGAGAGGCCAGGTACGACGTACGGCTGTCGGTCGCTGACGGGGCCGAACTGCACTGGCTGCCCGAGCAGTTGATCTCCGCCGGGGGCAGTGACCTGTACGTCACGACCCGCGTCGACGTCGGTGCGACCGGGCGGCTCGTGCTGCGTGAGGAACAGGTGCTCGGACGGGTGGGGGAAGAGCCCGGGCGGCTCAGCAGCCGCATCCGGGTGAGTGTCGCGGGGCGGGTCGTCCTCGATCAGGAGCTTGCCTGCGGGCCCGGGGCGCCGGGTGGCTGGGACGGTCCCGCGGGGCTCGGCGGCTGTCGGGCCGTCGGACAACTCGTCGTCGTACGGCCCGAGTTCGCTGATGCTCCGCCGACGGCTCGGGTGCTCGGGGAGCACGCGGCCGTGATGCCCCTCGCCGGGCCCGCCGCCCTGGTGAGCGCGGTGGCGGCGGACGCGCTGCGGCTGCGCAGGCTGCTCGACGAGGCGCTGACCGCCCTCGGCTGAGTCGCGGTCCCGACGGCACCGCGGGCGCACGCCCGCCCTGCGCGGAGTCTCCCCGAGCCCGGGCACGCCGCTCGGGGGCGGCTCGCTCGTGGTCGCGTGTCGGGCTGGTCCCGGTCGGTTCTCTCGCGGGCTTCCTGCCCGGTGGCTCGGCTTGGTTGTCGGTCTTGTCGGGGCGTGTAGCGCCTCGCCGGCGCGTCAGGCTCGTGCGCCGGTCCTGTCGGGTCGGCCGGTCCTCCCGTCAGCCCCGGCAAGGCTCCCGCGCCCCCGTCAGGCGGCCGTCTCCGCGGGCCCTCGCGGCTCTCGGCCCGCGTCAGCGGCGGGCGGCGACCCGGCCTCCCCGCCCCGTGCCGGGCCGAGGCGCTGCCCTCCCGCCGGGTCCGCCGGCGGCAGGGCAGGGCGTCAACTGATCGGCATCCGGGGGAACTTGCGCTCCTTCTCCGCCTTGGCCGCGGCCTCCTCGGCCTTGGCGACGGCCGCGTACTGGTCGACGTACTCCTGCTCGGACAGCGACAGGATGGCGTACATGATCTCGTCGGTCACGGCGCGCAGGATGGCCTTCTCGTTCTCCATTCCGGCGTAGCGGGAGAAGTCGAGGGGCTCGCCGAAGCGGATCGTCACCGGGTGGATGTTGGGGATGACCTTGCCCGGCGGCTGTGCCTCGAAGGTGCCGATCATCGCGCAGGGGATGACCGGGACCTGGGCCCTGAGGGCCATCACGGCGACGCCGACCTTGCCCTTGTAGAGGCGGCCGTCGTGCGAGCGGGTTCCCTCGGGATAGATGCCGAGGAGTTCGTCCTTGCTCAGGACCCCGAGTCCCTCACGGATCGCCGCCTGGCCCGCCTCCTTGCCCTTGCGGTCGACGGGGATCTGGCCGGCGCTGCGGAAGAAGGCCGCGGTCAGACGGCCCTTGACGCCGGGGCCGGTGAAGTACTCCTTCTTCGCGAGGAAGGTGATGCGCCGCTTGAGCATCGCCGGCATCAGGAAGTGGTCGGAGAACGACAGGTGGTTGCCCGCGACGATGGCCGCACCCGTGGCCGGTACATGCTCAAGGCCTTCTATTCGGGGCCGGAAGAACAGTCTCAGCAGAGGTCCCAACAACACGTATTTCAGTACGTAATAGAACAAGGGGGTCGCTCCTCACTCCGGCGGATCAGCTCCAACCGCCGCGTTCTGGCAGGTCAACCAGCGTGCCGTGGGGCTGCCAGTGTAGGCGCAGGGGGGACAGGCCGGAACCGGGTCTGGACGGACGTATTGCCGCCCACGGCGAGTCCTGACCGGGTGTCAGGAGGCGGGTGGGCTGCGGTGTTTGCGGGTGGGGAGGGGCCGCCGGACCAGCCTGGTCTCCGGGGTCGGTGCGCGGCAACCCGATGGTGCGCTTTGGCGTGATCACGATTGCCCGGTGGCAGGTGGCCCGCCCTTGCGGCGAGCCGTCGCGTCTGCTCGTTGATCACGGCCTGTCACAGCCGCACGATGATCAGTGCCGTGTCGTCCGTCGCGCCTCCCGGCGGCAGCAACTCCAGCAGGACGGCGTCGGCGAGGCGCTCGGGGTCGGACGTGCGATGGCGGACCAGCGCCTCGGCGAGGCGGCCCAGTCCCGTGTCGATGTCCTCGCGGCGGCGTTCGATCAGGCCGTCGGTGTAGAGGACGAGCGTGGCGCCGCTGGTGTACGTGGTGACGGCCTGCGGTCGCGGGATCGGGTCGGGACGCGCGTCCAGCGGCGTGTCGGTGGCCCTGTCGAGGAACTCCACGCGGCCGTCGGGATGGACCAGGACGGGTGGCGGATGGCCCGCGCTGCTGTAGCTGATGGTGCGGGCGTCGAAGTCGATGAACGTCGTGACCACGGTGGCCGATTCGGCGCCGTCGACGACATGGGCGTACCGCCCCAGCACGTCGAGCGCGTGCGCCGGGCCGTCGGCGACACGCGAGGTGGCGCTGAGCGCGCTGCGCAGCTGGCCCATCACACCGGCCGCCACGAGGCCGTGACCGACCACGTCGCCCACGGAGACGCCGATGCGGTTGCCGCCCACCAGGTCGATCAGGTCGTACCAGTCGCCGCACACGTTCAGCGCGCCGACCGCGGGCCGGTAGCGCACGGCGGCCCGGTGGTTGTGCACCTGTCGGCGGGCGGGCAGCATCGCCTCTTGCAGGGCCAGGGCCACCTCGCGCTCACGGGCGTGCGCCTGCCGCAGCCGGTCGTTGAGCTCCTGCAGCTCGCGGGCTCGGGTGTACAGCTCGGCCTCCAGGACCCGCGCCCGGCTGTCGCCGCCCGCGCCGCCGCGCAGACGGATGAGCTCGGAGACCTCCTCCACCCGGTGCAGGACGTACTCCACCCGCCCGTCGGGGCCGCAGACGGGTGCGTTGATCGGGCTCCAGTAGCGCTCCTCCCAGCGGCCGGGGTGCAGGGGGTCCTCGACGTCGTAGCGCTGGAGCGCCATGGCGTCGCGCTCGCCGGTGGCCACCACGCGCAGCATCGACGCGCGGACGTCACGCATGCCGGTGGCGGTCGGGTCGTTGGGGTTGTCGGGGAAGACGTCGAAGATGTACCGGCCCACCAGTTGGTCGCGCGAGCGGCCGGACAGGCGCTGGAAGTCCTCGTTGGCGTCGACGTAGACCAGCTCCCGGGTCAGCAGCGCCACCATTCCGGGCAGGCGCTGGAACACCGCCTCGTAGTCGATCGCCTTCTCATCCATCGCTCTCCCGCCTCACCACCGGGATCTGACCAGTTTCCCACGCCCTATGGCATATCTACCGATCTACTACATCCGGCCCGACGCGGCAGGTCAGGGCGGAGGATCCGTCAGTGACTGCTCCGCCCAGATGATCTTCCCCTCGGGGACGAAGCGGGTGCCCCAGCGCTGGGTGACCTGGGCGACCAGCAGCAGCCCGCGTCCGCCCTCGTCGGTGGTGCGCGGATGGCGCAGGTGCGGGGCGGTGGCACCGCCGTCGAAGACCTCGCAGACCAGCGCGCGCTCCCTGATCAGCCGCAGCCGGATCGGTCCGTTGGAGTACCGGATCGCGTTGGTGACCAGCTCGCTGACGACCAGCTCCGTCGTGAAGGCCAGCTCCTGAAGGCCCCACTCCGTCAGCATCCGGGCGGCCGTCTTACGGGCGTCGGCGACCGCGGCCGGGTCGGAGGGCAGGTCCCAGTCGGCGACCTGCTCGGTGCCGAGCAGCCGGGTGCGCGCCATCAGCAGGGCCACGTCGTCGTGCGGGCGGGCCGGGGTCAGGGCGTCGACCACCGCCCGGCACTGGAGGTCGAGCGAGGTGGCGTGCAGCTCCAGCGCCCGCCGCAGCCGGTCCCGGTCGGCGTCCACCGCCCAGTCGGCTTCCTCGCGCGCCAGCAGCCCGTCGGTGTGCAGGGCGAGCGTGCTGCCCGCCGCCAGGGCCAGCTCGACCGACTCGTAGGGGGGACCGCCCACGCCGAGCGACGCGCCCTGGGGCAGATCGACGAAGGTGACCTCACCGTCGGGCAGCACGACGGCCGGCGCCGGATGGCCGGCGGCCGCCATGGTGCACTGCCCGTCGACCGGGTCGTAGACCACGTACACGCAGCCGGATCCCACGGACTGGGCGACAGCGGCCTCCTCCGCGTCCGCCTGGACGCCCTCCTCCCGGGCCGACCGCGCGACCAGGTCGTCGAGATGGGCCAGCACCTCCTCGGGCGGCAGGTCCAGCAGCGCGAGGGTGCGCACGGCGGTCCGCAGCCGCCCCATCGCCGCGGCGGCGTCGATGCCGTGTCCGGGCACCTCGCCCACCACCAGGGCGACGCGGGCGCCGGACAGCGGGATGACGTCGTACCAGTCGCCGCCGAGTCCGGTCAGCTCGTCGGCCGGCCGGTAGCAGGCGGACACCTCCAGCGCGTCCTGCTCGGGCAGCTGGTGCGGCAGCAGGCTGCGCTGGAGGACCAGCGCCGCGTCGCGCTCGCGGGTGTAGCGCCGGGCGTTGTCGACACACACCGCGGCCCGGGAGACGAGGTCCTCGGCCAGGTTCAGGTCGTCCTCCTCGAAGGGCTCCTGGCGGTTGCGCCGGAAGAAGGTGGTGAGACCCAGGGTGACGCCCCGCGCGCGGATCGGCACGATCATCACGCTGTGCAGGCCCAGTTCGAGGAAGATGGCGGCCCGGCCGCCGCGCGCGTGCTCGGCCCAGGCCTCGCCGAGCGGGTCCAGTCGCTCCTCGCGCCAGGACAGCGCCGTCCTGAGGCAGCGGATCGGAGGCGATCCCGCCGGATAGGTGACCACCTCGCCGATGGCGACGACGGCCTGCGGCACGCTCTCGGTGCCCGCGCGCTGCCCCGCGCGGCGCAGCGGCACCCGAGCCGTGTCGCCCAGCGGCCCGGCAGCGGGCTCCCCGCCCCCCAGCACCGACTCCAGCAGGTCCACGGTGACGAGGTCGGCGAGCCCCGGTACGGCCACGTCCGCCAGCTCCTGGGCGGTGTGCGTGATGTCGAGTGTGCGGCCGATGCGCTCACCGGCCCGGTCGAGCAGGGCGAGGCGCTGCCGGGCGCGGTGGCGGTCGGTGATGTCCTCCACCGTGTAGTAGACGCCCGTGGGGTGGCCGTGGCCGTCGTCGAGCCGGGTGAAGGACATCATGTGGGCGGTCTCGCGCAGGGGCGCGGAGCGTGCGTGGCCCACGTGCTCGTAGCCGACGATCGGTACGCCCGACGCCAGCACCTGGCGCATCTGCGACTCTATCGACGAGGAGTCCAGACCGGGCTGGATGTCCGCCAGCCGCAGACCGAGCCGGTGGCTCGGCGGGCCGCCGCCGTACTGGGCGAGGGCGTCGTTCGACCAGACGAAGCGCAGGTCCGTGTCGACGATGGCTATGCCGACGGGGGAGCGGGTGACCATCTGCTCCAGCGTGGCGCGGCTCATGTCCCAGCCGGGTGCGTCCGCGAGCTCCGACAGGAGCACGAGCCAGCGGGCGGGGCCCCGGGTGTCCAGGGCCGGCGTGATCCGCACCATGAGCCGGACCGGGGGGCCGTCCCGGTGCCGGGCGGTCAGCAGTCCGGTCCAGCCGCCGTCCCTGCGGCACCGCTCCAGCAGCTCCGGCACGCGCCCCGCGTCCTCGGTACCCAGCAACTCGGCGACGCTCCTGCCCACCGCCTCGGGGGCCGCGTACGCCAGCAGCCGCTGTGCGTCCCTGGTCCACCCCGCCACCAGGCCCTGCGCGTCGAGCAGCACAGGCGCGGCGTCCGCCACGTCGAACCCCTGCCCGGCAACGCCCCGCTCCTCGTGTGTGCCCACGGCCGACCTCTCTGTCGCTGAGAGCGGTCTACCACCTCTTGTCCCCATCTTCACCCTTCCGGTCACCACTGCCTCTTTGCGGGGGCCGGGCGTGTGCGGGGAGGTGGGGGAGGCCGGGTGGGGAGGGGCCGGTGGGCTGGGCGCGGTGGGCTGGGCGCGGGGGCTGGCAGGTGGCAGGTGGCAGGCGGCAGGCGGCGCAGGGCCGCTGGGCGTCGCCCGACCTCGACCTCGACCCCGGACCTCGACCTCGACCCCGACTCCGCCCCCTGCCCCAGTCCCCGCGCCCAGGCCCGCTACGCCGCCAGTACCTTCTCCAGCGCCCCCAAGGCCCCCGTCAGCTCCTCCGCCGTGATCGTCAGCGGGGGTGCCAGGCGGATCGTGGAGCCGTGGGTGTCCTTCACGAGGACGCCCTCGCGCATCAGCCGTTCGCCGATCTCCCGGCCCGTGCCGACCGCCGGGTCGATGTCGACGCCGGCCCACAGGCCCCGCGCGCGGAAGCCGACGACGCCCTGGCCTAGCAGCGCCGACAGGCCGCCCCGCAGGACCACGCCCAGCTCGGCGGCCCGGCGCTGGAACTCGCCCGTCTCCAGGAGTTCGACGACCGCCGTGCCGACCGCGGCGGCGAGCGGGTTGCCGCCGAACGTCGAACCGTGCTCGCCCGGCCGCAGCACCCCGAGCACGTCACGGCGGGCGACCACCGCGGACACCGGCACGATGCCGCCGCCCAGCGCCTTGCCGAGCAGCAGCATGTCCGGCACGACCGACTCGTGCTCGACGGCGAGCGTGCGTCCCGTGCGGCCGAGGCCCGACTGGATCTCGTCCGCGATGAACAGGCAACCCTTGCGACGGGTGAGTTCGCGGACGCCGGCCAGGTAGCCCTCGTCGGGGATGAGGACCCCGGCCTCGCCCTGGATCGGCTCCAGCAGCACGGCCGCCGTCGTCTCGTCGACCGCCGCCTCCAGCGCCGGCAGGTCGTTGTACGGCACGATCCGGAAGCCCGGCGTGAACGGGCCGAAGCCCTGCCGCGCGCTCTCGTCCGTCGAGAACGACACGATCGTCGTCGTACGGCCGTGGAAGTTATCGGCCGCCACCACGATCGTCGCCCGGTCGGCCGGGACGCCCTTCACCTCGTACGCCCATTTGCGGGCCACCTTGATGCCGCTCTCCACCGCCTCGGCGCCCGTGTTCATCGGCAGCACCATGTCCAGGCCGGTCAGCAGCGCCAGCCGTTCGGCGAACTCCGCGAGCCGGTCGTTGTGGAAGGCCCGGGAGGTCAGGGTCAGGCGGTCGAGCTGCGCGTGCGCCGCCTCGATCAGCGCCGGATGGCGGTGGCCGAAGTTCAGCGCCGAGTAGCCGGCCAGCATGTCGAGGTAGCGGCGGCCCTCCACGTCCTCCACCCAGGTGCCCTCGGCGTGGGCCACGACCACGGGCAGCGGGTGGTAGTTGTGCGCCAGGACCGGCTCCTCGGCGCGGATCAGATCGGCGGACGAACGGGTCTGCGCGGGCGCGGTCATGAGCGGATCTCCTGAGTGCAGCACTTGATGCCGCCGCCGGCCTTGCGGAACTCCGACAGGTCGACGGGGACGGGGACATAGCCGCGCTCGTCCAGGCGCGCGGCGAGCGCCTCGGCCTGCGGCGCGATGAAGACGTGACGGCCGTCGGACACGGAGTTCAGGCCGAAGGCGGTCGCGTCGTCACGGGTGGCGAGCACCGCGTCCGGGTACAGCCGCGCGAGCACCTCGCGGCTGCCGGCTGAGAACGCCTCCGGGTAGTACACGATATTTCCGTCGTGCCCGCCGTCGAGCACGAACAGCGCCGTGTCCAGGTGGTAGAAGTACGGATCCACCAGCGTCAGGCTGATCACCGGGTGACCGAAGAACTCCTGCACCTCGCGGTGCGCCTCCCGGGTCGTACGGAATCCGGTGCCGGCGAGCACGTAGCGGCCCGTCCAGACCAGATCGCCCTCGCCCTCGCAGACGGACTCGGGCCGGTACACGTCGAAGCCCGCCGTCTTGAACCAGGTGTCGTAGTGCGTGGACTCCGGGCGGCGTTCGGGCGCGTGGAAGAGGGAGCCGAAGACGCGGCCGCCGACGACGACCGCGGAGTTCGCGGCGAAGACCATGTCGGGGAGACCGGTGACCGGCTCCATGGTGTCGACGGTGTGGCCGTGGGAGCGGTAGGCGCGGATCAGCGACTGCCACTGCTGCTGGGCCAGATCGACGTCCACCCGGACGTCGGGCTGCATCCAGGGGTTGATCGCGTACTGCACGGCGAAATGTCTGGGTTCGCAGACGAGGAAGCGCCGTCGGCGCTGCACACGGGTTTCGGGCACAGAGGGGTTCCTCCGCTTCCTACGGTGTTGATGAGGAATGACACCAAGGTAAGAAAGCGCGCCGACGAGCGACAAGGAACGGGAAGTGCGTGTTCACGCAGGAATGCTGCGTCTTCAGTCCACTCGGCGCACGTCTGCTGCGTCGCTCGGGGCGGCCGTCGGGACGGGCTGGCTGGCGCCCGCCTCCGGACTCTCCGGGAGGAGGTGGGACAGCACCATCACGCTGATCGTCTTGCGGATGAACGGCTCGACCCGGATGCGCTCCAGCACCTCCTCGAAGTGCTCCACGTCCCGCGCCCGCACATGCAGCAGCGCGTCCGCGCCCCCGGTCACCGTCATCGCCGCGGTGATCTCCGGATGGTTGCGGACCACCTCCGCGAGCCGCCGCGGCGGGGCGGCGCCCTCGCAGTACACCTCGACGTACGCCTCTGTCCGCCAGCCAAGCGCCGACGGCTTGACCGTCGCCGTGAACCCGGTGATCACGCCCGTGTCGCGCAGCCGGTCCACGCGCCGCTTCACCGCCGTCGAGGAGAGTCCGACGCTCGTGCCGATCTCGGCGAAGCTCGTCCTGGCGTTCGCCATGAGAGCGGTGATGATCTTCCGGTCGAGTTCGTCGAAGGACGCCGCGCCGCTGTTCATGAGGGCACTGTAAGCGGCCCGCTACCCAGCGCGAACCCGCAGCCTGAGCACGTGTCCAAGCGTGCGAATTACTCCTACACTCCGGGTTCATGCTGCGTGCCCTGGCTGTCGACGACGAACGCCCCTCGCTGGAGGAGCTGCTCTACCTCCTGAACGCCGACCCCCGCATCGGCAGCGCGGAGGGCGCCGGCGACGCCACCGAAGCGCTGCGCCGCATCAACCGCGCCCTGGAATCGGGGCCGGGCGGGCCCGAGGCGGTCGACGTCGTCTTCCTCGACATCAACATGCCCGGCCTGGACGGACTGGACCTGGCCCGGCTGCTGACCGGGTTCGCCAAGCCACCGCTGGTCGTGTTCGTCACCGCCCACGAGGACTTCGCCGTCCAGGCCTTCGACCTCAAGGCCGTCGACTACGTCCTCAAACCCGTCCGCAAGGAACGGCTCGCCGAGGCGGTCCGGCGCGCCGTCGAACTGCGCGCCGCCGCCCAGCGCGAGGCCACGCCCCGCATACCGGTGAGCGAGCCCGACCCCGACCACATACCCGTGGAGCTCGGCGGCGTGACCCGCTTCGTCGCGGTCGACGACATCACCCATGTCGAGGCCCAGGGCGACTACGCCCGGCTGCACACCGACAAGGGCAGCCACCTCGTCCGCATCCCCCTGTCGACCCTGGAGGAGCGCTGGCGCTCCCGCGGCTTCGTCCGCATCCACCGCCGCCATCTCGTCGCCCTGCGCCACATCGGCGAACTCCGGCTGGACGCGGGATCCGTCAGCGTCATGGTCGGCGCCGAGGAACTCCAGGTCAGCCGGCGCCACGCGCGCGAGCTGCGGGACCTGCTCATGCGGAGGTCGTGACGATGCCCCAGAACCCCGCCGAACGCCGCGTCGTCGTCACCGGTCCGCCCCGGCAGACCCGCCGCGTCTCCGGCTACTACCGCCCGCGCACCGAGATCGACGAGCAGACCACCCTCGGCCACACCTACGTCCGCTCCCTGATGCGCACCCAACTGCGCACCGCCCTCGCCGTGTTCGCCGTCCTCGGCCTGCTCGTCGGCCCGCTGCCCCTGCTCTTCGCGGCGATGCCGGACGCCCGCCCCCTGGTCTGGGCGATCCTCGGCTTCGGCCTCTACGCCCCGTTGGTCCTGCTGGCCCGCTGGTTCGTACGCCGGGCCGAGCGCAACGAACGGGACTTCATCCGGCTCGTCGAAGACCGCTGAGCCCAAGAGACCGACTGAGCCCGAAAGAACCGATGCGGTCGTGAACTCCAGCTACGCCGTCCCCGCCGTCGCCCTCGTCGTCCTGGCGACCGTCCTCGTCGGCGCCTTCGGCCTGCGCATCTCCCGCACCACCTCCGACTTCTACGTCGCCTCCCGCACCGTCGGCCCCCGCCTCAACGCCGCCGCGATCAGCGGCGAGTACCTCTCCGCCGCCTCCTTCCTCGGCATCGCGGGCCTGGTCCTCGTTCAGGGCCCCGACATGCTCTGGTACCCGGTCGGCTACACCGCCGGATACCTGGTGCTGCTGCTGTTCGTCGCGGCCCCGCTGCGCCGCTCGGGCGCCTACACCCTCCCCGACTTCGCCGAGGCCCGCCTCTCCTCGCAGGCGGTACGGCGGCTCGCGGGCGCCTTCGTCGTCGGCACCGGCTGGCTGTACCTGCTGCCCCAACTCCAGGGCGCAGGGCTGACGTTGACTGTCCTGACGAACGCACCCGACTGGCTCGGCGGAGTGATCGTCGCCGTCGTCGTGGTCGCGATCGTCGCCGCCGGCGGCATGCGCAGCATCACCTTCGTGCAGGCCTTCCAGTACTGGCTCAAACTCACCGCCCTGCTCGTCCCCGCCCTCTTCCTCATCCTCGCCTGGCAGGGCGACGGCGCCCCCAGCCACGCCTTCGACGAGCCGGCGACGTTCCGCGAACAGAGCGCCGTCCGCGTCGACGACACCCTCGACCTGAAACTCGACCGCCCGCTGACCGTCACCGTGAACGGCACCGTCGACGGCCGCACGCACGAGGACGACAAGGTCCGGCTCCCCGCCGGCACCCACCACATCGAGTCCGGCACCCGGCTCACCTTCGACAAGGGCGCCCCCGTCCCCGACCCCGACCGCGGCAGCAGCGGCAGCCTGTCGCCCTCGCAGGCCGAGAACCGCGGCGAACGCCCGCTGTACGCCACGTACGGACTGATCCTCGCCACCTTCCTCGGCACCATGGGCCTGCCGCACGTCGTCGTCCGCTTCTACACCAGCCCGCACGGCGTCGCCGCCCGCCGCACCACCGTCGCCGTGCTCGGCCTGATCGGCGCCTTCTACCTGCTGCCCCCGGTCTACGGCGCCCTCGGCCGCCTCTACGCCCCCGAACTCACCCTCTCCGGAGACGCGGACGCCGCCGTCCTGCTGCTGCCCGAGCGGATGATCGGCGGCCTCGGCGGCGACCTGCTCGGCGCGCTGGTCGCGGGCGGCGCGTTCGCCGCGTTCCTGTCGACGGCGTCGGGCCTGACCATGGCCGTCGCGGGCGTGCTCACCCAGGACGTCCTCCCCTCCCGGGGCGTACGGCACTTCCGGCTCGGCACGGTCCTCGCCATGGCCGTCCCGCTGGCCGCGAGCGCCCTGGTCGGCGGGCTGCCCGTCGCCGACGCGGTGGGCCTCGCCTTCGCCGTGTCGGCGTCCTCCTTCTGTCCGCTGCTCGTGCTCGGCATCTGGTGGCGACGGCTGACCCCGCCCGGCGCGGCCGCAGGGATGCTGGTGGGCGGCGGCTCCGCGCTGCTCGCCGTCGCGGCGACGATGGCGGGCTTCCCGGGCTCCGGCGCCCTGCACGCGCTGCTCGCCTGGCCCGCGCTCTGGTCGGTGCCGCTGGGCTTCCTCACCATGATCCTGGTGTCCTTGGCCACCCCGGGCCGGGTCCCGGCCGGGACGGCGGCGATCCTGGCCCGGTTCCATCTGCCGGAGGAACTGCGGGCTGAGGTGAAGGCATGAGCGGATTCATCGCGGGCCTGTGCGTGGCGATCCTCCCGCTGCTCGCCGCCGGTTTCTGGCTCGGCCGGCGCACCGCGCGCCCCCAGCACCAGGGCGGCCTCGGCACCCCCGTCGAGCACGCCACCTTCGAGACGCTCCACACCGCCTCGCTCGCCGCGCCCCCGCTGCGCGCGGGCCTCACCGAGGAGACCGCCCGCAAGTCGGCCCGCAGACTCCGCTCGCTGCTCGGCACGGACGCCCTGTGCCTGACCGACCAGAAGGACGTCCTGGTCTGGGACGGGGTCGGCGGACACCACCGTACGGAGATCATGGAACTCCTCGCCGGGCCCCTGGAGTCGGGCCGCGGCGAGGCATTCCCGCTCACCTGCGGCGCCCCCGACTGCCCGGTGCGCTGGGCCGTGGTCGCCCCGCTCACCGTCGACGACCGGGTCCACGGAGCCCTCGTCGCCTGCGCGCCCCGTGAGTCGGCGGTCCTCGTACGGGCGGCCGGCGAGGTGGCCCGCTGGGTCTCCGTCCAGCTGGAACTGGCCGACCTCGACCAGTCCCGCACCCGCCTGATCGAGGCCGAGATCAAGGCGCTCAGGGCCCAGATCTCCCCGCACTTCATCTTCAACTCGCTCGCCGTGATCGCCTCGTTCGTGCGCACCGACCCCGAGCGCGCCCGCGAACTGCTCCTGGAGTTCGCCGACTTCACCCGCTACTCCTTCCGCAGGCACGGCGACTTCACCACCCTCGCCGACGAACTCCACGCCATCGACCACTACTTGGCGCTGGTCCGGGCACGCTTCGGCGACCGCCTCTCCGTCACCCTCCAGATCGCCCCCGAGGTGCTGCCGGTGGCCCTGCCCTTCCTCTGCCTCCAGCCGCTCGTCGAGAACGCCGTCAAGCACGGCCTGGAGGGCAGGACGGCGCTCCCCGGCAAGAGCCGCATCAGCATCACCGCACAGGACGCGGGCGCCGAGGCCCTCGTCGTCATCGAGGACGACGGCGCCGGCATGGACCCCGTCCTGCTGCGCCGCATCCTCGCGGGCGAGGTCAGCCCGTCGGGCGGCATCGGCCTGTCCAACGTCGACGACCGGCTCCGGCAGGTGTACGGCGATGCCTACGGCCTCGTCATCGAGACCGCCCCGGGAGCGGGCATGAAGATCACCGCCCGGCTGCCGAAGTACCAGCCGGGCGTGCACTCCGCGGGGCGGCTCACCCGGGAGTGAGGCTCAGGTGCTGCGGCTGGCGACCAACCCCAGGGTGATCAGCCCCAGCACCACCCACCCGAACCACAGCCAGCCGTTGCTCCCGAGCGCCACCGTGTAGGCCGTCACCACGACGAGACCGCCGAGGGTGACCACCCCCATCGCCTTCGTAGAACCGTCCGTGGAACCGCTAGAACCGGGCATCGCAACACCCTCCTCAGGGTTCGTCCCCCTCCATGGTGCCCCCGTTCTGCCTCCGGACGGTGCACACGGCGAAATGAGTCCCGTTCTTCCAGGCTCCCTCGCTCGTCCAGGAGCCCGCCGTGTACACGGAAGGGTCGAAGCCGTAGTCGCGCGGCGGCACCTCCCGGGCGCACGCCGTGTCCGACTCGGTGCGTGCCTCGGACAGGGTGACGTCGGCGCCCAGCCGGGTGAACCCGAGCACCTGCTCGTCGTGCGGGTCCGCACAGGGCACCAGGCGGGCGTCCCGGCGTGAGCGAACCCGCAGACAGTCCCGCCGCTGCATGGTCGCCGTGTCGGCGAACGCCGCCCCCTCCTGCCGGTGCCGGTCCAGCGGCCCGTACACCGGCCCGTTCGCGCCCAGCACCAGACAGGCCGTGCGTCGCCCGGCCGCCTCGAACGCCGCCTCGGTCGGTACGACGGCGAGGCCGCGCACGTCGGCGAGCCGCTCGCGCACCTCCTCCGTCCGCTCCTCGCACGCGGCCGGCCCCTCCTGACGCGCCTCGGCGGCCGACGCGGCGGTGACGAACGCCATCACCTGCCCGTCGGGCGCCTGCTCCCGGCAGCTGGGATCCAGACTCAGCCGGGGCGTGCCCTGGAAGGCGGTCGCGCCGGGCCAGTCGGCGAGCACACAGTCACCGTCCCTCAGCGGAGCACCGAGCCCGACGACGTCACCGTACGGCCGTCCCGTCCCGCCCGGGTCCGACTCCCGGGCCATGGCGTACCAGACACCGGCCCCCGCCAGGGCCAGCCCGAGGAGGCCGGCGAGGACCGCGTGGAGGATACGGGGCCGACGCGGCCCGCCGGGCATCTCGGGCAGGACGGGCAGGTCGGGCGGCGAACCGAAGCCCTGTGCGCCGCGGGGCCGGTCGGACACGGGCCGGGAGGAGCCGAACCCCGCCGCCTCGGGCGCGGGCCCCGGCGGCGCCCCACCCCAGTGCGGCTGCGAACCGAGGTCGGTCCGGGTCCGCGCGTACGCGTCGACCTCCGGCGTGACGATCCGCGACAGGGCCGCCTCCGCCTCCGCCGCGGACATCCGCCGGGCCGGATCCTTCTCCAGCAGGGCCCGCACCACGGGCCCCAGCGCCCCGGCCCGTACGGCCGGCCGGGGTTCCTCCGTGACCACCGCGGTGAGCTCCGCCAGATGCGACTCGCGGTCGAAGGGACCCCGGCCCTCGACGGCCTGGTACAGCGTGCAGCCCAGCGAGAACAGATCCGTGGCCGGCGTGGGCGCCCCGCCCGTGACCCGCTCCGGCGCCAGATAGCCCGCCGTACCCACGAGCACCGACGCCAGTGTGTACCGCGTCTCCCCGGCGTCCGGCTGCACCGAGATGCCGTAGTCGGTGAGCAGCACACGGCCGTGCGGCGCCCCGGTGCGGTCCGGCGCCAGCAGGATGTTCGCCGGTTTCACGTCCCGGTGCATGACGCCCCGCTCGTGTCCGGCCGTGAGCGCGTCGAGCACGGCGAGCCCGACGCGGGCGCACTCCGCGGGCGCGGGCGGACCGTGCTGGACGATGAGGTCGCGCAGGTTGACGGCGCCTGCCACGTACTCCATGACGATCCATGGCAGGCCCTCGTGCTCCAGCACGTCGTGCACGGTCACCACATGCGGATGCCCGCGCAGCCCTGCCGCGTGCCGGGCCTCGGCACGGGCCCGGGCCACCCTGGCCTCGCGCTCGTCGGCCTCGGCCGGATCACGGAACACGATCTCCTTCAGCGCGACCTCGCAGGCGAGTCTCTGGTCGTGGGCGAGCCAGACATGGCCCATACCGCCGCTGCCGAGCCGGTTCAGCAGCAGATAGCGGCCGGCGATGACCCGGCCCACTCCCGACGTCGGTGTTCCTGAAGGCATCCGGTGACTCCCGGGTCTGCGGTGCGCTGCGTGGTCGCTAGGCGGTCGTGCTCGTGGCGGGTGGCGGACTCGTCCTGGGCGGCGGCGCTCCGCTGGTCACCGGGGCGCTGGTCGGGGGCGTGCTCGCGGTCACCGGTGGCGAACCGGTCACGGGCGGGGGCGGGGGCGGGGGCGGGGAGCTGGACGCGGGGTCGCCCTTGGTCGACGAGGGCGACGCGGAGGCGGGCGGCGGGCCGGAGGAGGGCGGGGCGGACGACGGGGGGCGCGCGGACGGCGGCCCGCTCGTGGGACCGGGGCCGCTGGGACCGGGACTGCCGGGTGGGGAGGACGACGAGGACGGCGGAGCCGAGCTGGACGGCGGGGACGAAGAGGGTACAGAGGGTGAAGCGGGCGAGGAGGGCGAGGAGGGTGAGGAGGACGAGGGCGTCGGTGGCGTCGAGGCCGGCGCATCCGGTGTCGACCCGGACGACCCCGAGCCCGGGGCAGTGGACGCCGACCCGTCCGGCGAGCCACCGGAGGTCCCCCCGGCCACGCTCAACGTCACGTACTCCCCGAATCGCAGCCTGCTCCCGGCGGGCGGATCAGACGCCGTGACCCGGGCGTCCTCCGGCGGCAGCCCGCGGCCGTCGAAGGCGACCGCCAGCCCCTCGTCGGCCAGCCGCCGGCTCGCCTGTCCGAACGTCTCCCCGGTGAGCCTCGGCACCGCACGCCGCTCACGTGCGTCGAACGTCGTGTCGTCCTCGCCGGTGGTGCCGACGGGGCGGGCGATGCCGCGGTCGGGTTCATGGACATCGACGAGCGCGAGCCGCTCCACCTTCCGCGTCGCGGGCCGCACGGCCACCACGGACGCCTTCTCGTAGCCCTTCCACTCCTCGTTGCGGTCGTCGAAGTCGACCTTTATGCGGGTCGTGTCACCCTCGAAGGGCCGCAGCGGATTTCCGCACGAGCACTTCACCGCGGGAAGTCCCTGCGCGTCGACAAGAATCGCGATTCCCGTCTGGAGCAGCGCGTTGAAGGGGACGGCCTTTTCTTTCCTGTAGTCATGGTTCTTCACGAGAGTGTCGTGACGCAGGAGAACCGGTGTGAGCCGGCCGAGATAATCCGGAATCCCGGTCCTCGGAATGGAGAGCGCGGCTGCCCACGCCTGTGCCTTGCGCCCGTGGGCGGGATCGGTGAGGAACTCCTCCAAGCGCCGGACATCACAGATCGTCGGCTGCTTCGAACCGCCGTACAGCCCAGGTGTGTCCCCCTGCTGCAGGCCACCGGGCGCCGTCCGCGCCCTGACCTGCTGGTCTCTCCCCAGACCCTGACTCTCGTCGAAGAAGGGCGCGAGCGACGGAACTCCCGCGGCCACCGCTTTCACCGCCCACCACGGCGCGTCCCGGTCGCAGCCGCTGAGGGCCAGTACGAAGACCAACAGGACGGCGATCCTCCGAATCACCGACTGCGTCGCAGTTTTCCCGGCCCTGTGCACGAACACGCGAAGCGCCATTACCGCTCCCCCCGGTGCGGTTCCCCCGACGCGCTTCATGCTACTGAAAGGCGCGGCCTTTCGGTTTCCTCAGTTTCCGCGTGCGTTCAATGAGGCCAAATAGGCGTTGTAAGCCTCGAGTTCCTTGTCGCCGTCCCGGTCGGCGGCCCGGTCCTTGCGCCGGGCCTGCCGCTGCTCCGATCGGTACCACTGGAACAGCAGGGCGATCAGCACCAGCACGGACGGAATCTCGCTGAACGCCCAGGCGATGCCGCCGGCCGCGTTCTGGTCGGAGAGCGCCTCGATACCGAGCGAGGCGGGCGGGTTCTTGAACGTCTCGACCATGGGCTCCGACGCCATCATCAACGCGATACCGAAGAACGCGTGGAACGGCATCCCCGCGAACAGCTCCAGCATCCGCATCAGATACCCCGGCCGGTGCGGGCCGGGATCCACGCCGATGATCGGCCAGAAGAACACCACACCCACGGCGAGGAAGTGCACCATCATCGCGATGTGCCCCGTCTTGGAGCCCATCAGGAAGTCGAAGAGCGACGTGAAGTACAGGGCGTACAGGCTGGCGATGAACAGCGGGATCGTGAACGCCGGATGCGTGATGATCCGCATGTACCGGCTGTGCAGCAGGGCCAACAGCAGTTCGCGCGGCCCCTTGCGCCCGCGTCCCGCCGGCGGCATCGCCCGTAGCGCCAGTGTCATCGGGGCGCCGAGCAGGAGCAGGATCGGCGACAGCATGCTGATCACCATGTGCTGCACCATGTGCACGCTGAACATGACCATGCCGTAGTCGTTCAGGCCGGTACACATGACGAGCATCACGGACAGCACACCGATGACGTACGAGACGGTCCGCCCCACGGGCCACTTGTCCCCGCGTCGCGCGAGCCGCACGACCCCCCACCCGTACAGGGCGAGCCCCACCAGGCAGGCGACGAGGAAGAACGGGTCGGCCGACCACTGAAGACCCCGCCCCAGCGTGAACGGCGGCAGATCCATGGTCATGCCGTGCCCGCTGTGATCCATTCCGGCGGCTCCTGATTCGTGGGGGTTGTGCAAGTCTGTCCGCACACAGACTAGAACCGCCCCCGGCCGCAGCTGCGGCCGGGGGCAGACTCGTCAGTCCTGTACGACGCGGTCTAGAGGACGCACTCCGCTTCCTCGTACCGCTCCGCGGGAACCGTCTTCAGGGTCTCCACGGCCTCCGCGAGCGGCACCATCACGATGTCCGTGCCCCGCAGCGCCGTCATGTGACCGAACTCCCCGCGGTGCACGGCCTCCACCGCGTGCCACCCGAACCGGGTCGCCAGCACCCGGTCGTAGGCGGTGGGCGTACCGCCCCGCTGCACATGCCCCAGGATGACCGGGCGGGCCTCCTTGCCCAGCCGCTGCTCCAGCTCGATCGACAGCTGGCGCGCGATCCCGGCGAAGCGCTCGTGGCCGTAGATGTCCTTGCCGCCCTCGTCGAACTCCATGGAGCCGGGCAGTGGCTTGGCCCCCTCGGCCGCCACGACGATCGCGAAGCGCTTGCCGGCGTCGAACCGCGCACCGACCCGCCGGGCCAGCTCCTCGATGTCGAAGGGCCGCTCCGGTACGACGATGGCGTGCGCGCCGGCCGCCATGCCGGAGTGCAGCGCGATCCAGCCGGTGTGGCGCCCCATGACCTCGACGACCAGCACCCGCTGGTGGGACTCGGCGGTGGTCTTGAGCCGGTCCAGGGCCTCGGTCGCCACACCCACGGCCGTGTCGAAACCGAAGGTCACGTCGGTGACCGCGATGTCGTTGTCGATGGTCTTCGGCACGCCCACGACAGGAAGGCCGGCGTCCGACATCAGCCGGGCCGCCTTCAGCGTGCCCTCGCCGCCGATCGGGATGATCGCGTCGAGGCCGAGCTCCGCCACGTGCCCCTTGGCCCGCTCCACCCCGTCCCGCAGATGGGAGGGCTGGACCCGGGAGGAACCGAGGATCGTGCCGCCGCGGGCGAGGATGCCACCCACCGCGTCGAGGTCGAGCTTGAGGTAGTCGCACTCCAGGAGGCCCTTCCAGCCGTCCCGGAAGCCGATGACCTCGTCGCCGTGGTCGACGACGGCGCGGTGCACGACGGACCGGATGACGGCGTTCAGGCCGGGGCAGTCGCCGCCGGACGTGAGGACACCAATGCGCATAGCCCGGAATACCTTCTCAACGTGGGCCGGGACCGGACCACGTTGTCCGGCTCGAATCCCCGCCACCCTAGCGGCATCAGGGGGCGGGGCCGAACCGTGCGTCCGCCTGCTGGACGACCCCGCTCACCTGTGCGGACGGGCCGTCAGACGGGCTGGTGACAGCAGGCTGGAACCCAGTGGAACGAGCCGTCAGGCGGGCTGCTGCGCGGACGCGATGCGCTCGTTGCGCAGCGCCTCGTACCAGCGGTCGTCGGTCGGCGGCAGCGCGTTCACGTCGAGCGCCAGCTTCAGCAGGTGGTCGGCGATCAGCGGGTTCCGCGCCAGCACCGGACCGTGCATGTAGGTACCGAAGACCGTGTCGTTGTACGCCCCCTCCGTGCCGTCCCCCGTGCCGTTGCCGTTGCCGAGGCGGACCTGGGCGAAGGGGCGGGCGGTCGGGCCGAGGTGGGTGACGCCCTGGTGGTTCTCGAAGCCGGTCAGCGGAGGCAGGCCGAGCCGCGGGTCGATGTCCCCGAGGACGTCACCGACGCATCGCTCGCCCTCGCCCCGCACGGACACCACGTCGATCAGCCCGAGACCGGGCTCACGCTGGCCGAGGTCGTTGATGAACTCGTGGCCGAGGATCTGGTAGCCGGCGCAGACCGAGAACACGATCGCGCCGTTCTCGACGGCCCGGTGCAGACCCCCGTCCCGGCGCAGCCGCTCGGCGGCGAGCCGCTGCGGCCGGTCCTCGCCCCCGCCGATCAGGTAGATGTCGCCGGAGGTCGGGATCGGCTGGTCGCTGCGCACGTCGAGACGGGCCACGTCGAGACCCCGCTGCCGCGCGCGGCGCTCCACGACGAGGACGTTGCCCTGGTCGCCGTAGGTGCTGAGCAGGTCCGGGTAGATCCAGACGACCCGCAGTTGGTTGTCGCTCACTTAAGTCCCCTGAAGTCTGGTGGTCAGTTGCCGACCCGGCGGCGCAGGTCCTGGAACGCCGTGTAGTTGGCGATGACCTCGATCCGGCCCGGCGGGCTCATCTGCACGGCCTGGTCCAGGTTCTCGCACACCTGGAACTGCTGGTTCGCGACCTCCAGGCGCACCGCGAGGTCCAGCTTGCGGTCGCCGATGACACAGATCGGGTGCCCGGTGAGCCGCGTGTAGTCGACGTCCCACAGCCAGGAGGTGTCGGTGCCGTCGGCGCCGCGCGCGTTCACGGAGAGGATCACCGGGGTGGGCGGCGGGTCGATGAGCGAGAACGTCTCCAGCCAGCCGGCCGGGTTCTTGGCGAGCAGCAGCCGCAGATCCCGCTCCTGGAACTGGACGACGTCGTAGCGCCCCGCGACGGCCTGCACCTGGTACATCCGCTCCAGGGCGACCTGCGGCGGCACCCCGAACACGGCGGCCACGGCGGCCGACGACGCGGCGTTCGCCTTGTTGGCGCGGCCGGGCAACTGGAGGTGAATGGGCCAGGCCGACCCGTGCGGGTCGAGAACATGATCACCGGAGAGCGCCCAGCTCGGCGTGGGCCGCCGGAACCCGCACTCGCCGCAGAACCAGTCGTCTCCCGGCCGCTGCATCACGCCACCGCAGGACGGGCAGGACCAGGCGTCGTCCTTCCACATCTGCCCGGCGGCGACCCAGATCACGTTCGGGGACGACGAGGCCGCCCACACGACCAGCGGGTCGTCCGCGTTGGCGACGATCACCGCCTTCGAACCCGCGAGCCCCTCCCGCCAGTTCTCGGCGAGCATCCGGGTCTCGGCGGCACGGTCCAGCTGGTCACGGGAGAGGTTGAGCAGCGCGATGCACTTGGGGTCGGTGTCCCGGGCGACGCCGGCGAGGTACTTCTCGTCGACCTCGATGACGCCGTAGCGGGCGTCCGAGCTGCCCGCGAGCGCCGAGGTGATACCGGCCGGCATGTTGGCGCCGAGCGCGTTGGACACGACGGGCCCGGCGGCCCGCAGGGCCTCGGCGATGAGTCGCGTCGTGGTGGTCTTCCCGTTGGTCGCCGACACCAGGACCACGTCCAGGTGCTGTGCGAGCCGTGCGAGCAGGTCGGGGTCGAGCTTGAGCGCCACCCGGCCGCCGATCACCGAACCGCTGCCGCGCCCAGCGGCGCGCGATGCCGCCGCGACCGCCTTGCCCGCGGTCACGGCGAGCTTGGCCCGCGGCGAGAGCGGGTCCGAGTTGCCTGCCATCAGTTCTCGATCCTCCTTGCGTACGCGCCGCGCCCCTGCCTGCCGGCAACGTGGTGGTGGTCAGCCTATCGAGATCCATTCGCACTCCCGAATCGCCGTACCCTTGCGGCCATGCGAAACGGCTCCATTCCGGGCACCCGCGGGCGCGTCCGGCCCCTCACCCTGCACAGCAGCCCGGTACTCCACGCGCCGTGCGAGGAGGTCACCGACTTCGGCCCGGAACTGGCGACGCTCGTGGAGGACTTGTTCGCCACGATGTACGCCGCGCACGGCGTGGGCCTCGCCGCCAACCAGGTGGGTGTGTCGTCGCGGGTGTTCGTGTACGACTGCCCCGACGACGAGGACGTACGACACCTCGGGCACGTCGTGAACCCACGGCTCGTGGAGACGGACGGGGTGGTCGTCCGCGGACCGGAGGGCTGCCTGTCCCTGCCGGGTCTGGAGGCGGGGACGGAGCGGTACGACCATGCGGTGGTCGAGGGGTTCACGATGACGGGGGAGCCGGTGACGATCCATGGCACGGGGTTCTTCGCGAGGTGCCTGCAGCATGAGTACGACCACTTGGAGGGCGGGGTCTACGCGGACCGTGTTACGGGTTGGCGCCACAGACGCCTGATGCGCCAAGTGGCCCGAGCCTCCTGGCGCCGGTGACACAGCCCCCACCGGCCGACAGAGGGCACACGACCGTCAGAACCCCGGACCGCCCACCTTGTCCCCGGCGGCAGCCAACCGCCCCCACAGAAGGTCGGCCAGGCTTCGCACCAACTCCGCCCGTGAACAGGGCCGTTCCCCCAGCCACCAGTCCCCGGCGGCGTGCATCATCCCGACTATCCCGTGCCCCCACACCCGGGCCAGCTGCTGACTGCCCGGCCCGAGGTCCAGCCGCTCCTCGATGACGGTGGCCAGTTCCTCGCCCATCCTGCGGAGCAGCGGCGCCGAGTGCTTGCCGACGTCGAACCCGTGGTCCCCCACCTGGCTCCCCTCCGCCGGATGCATCAGGAACCGGTACACCTGGGGCCGGGCCTCGATGGCGGCGAGGTACGTGTCCAGCGTGGCCTCGACCCGCTCGCGCCGGTCCGCGGGGGCGTCCAACGCGGCCCTCAGTGAATCCAGCAACGCGTCGGTGTGCCGCTTGGCCAACGCCGCGTAAAGTCCGCTCTTGTCGCCGAAGTGCCGGTACAGAATCGGCTTCGTGATGCCGGCCTCGGCCGCGATCGCGTTCATCGAGGCCTGTGGGCCGTCGCGGAGCACCACCCTGTCGGCGGCCTCCAGCAGCTCGCGCCGACGGCGGTCGGCGGACCGCTGCTGCTCGGTCCGCTGTGTGGTGTCCATGAGCTCTCCCCACCCGTGGTGAATCGATGACGCCAGCGCAAACTAACACTCAACCAGCCGCAATCATCGAACGGGCTGCCGACCGGGCATCGTGGGTTGACTTTACCTACCCGCGAGTAACAAACTAGTGTTACCGCTAGTAACAAGCATGCAGGCATGCACGAACGCCGCTGGAGGGGACATGGCCGAGTTCACCATGGAGCTCAACGACGAACAGAAGGAGGTCCGGGACTGGCTGCACGGCTTCGCCGCCGACGTGATCCGCCCCGCGGCCGCCGAATGGGACGAGCGTGAGGAGACTCCCTGGCCGGTCATCCAGGAGGCCGCGAAGGTCGGCATCTACTCGCTCGACTTCTACGCCCAGCAGTACTTCGACCCCACCGGTCTCGGCATCCCGATGGCGATGGAGGAGCTGTTCTGGGGGGACGCGGGCATCGCCCTGTCGATCGTCGGCACGGGCCTCGCCGCCGTCGGCGTCCTGGCCAACGGGACCGAGGAGCAGATCGGCACCTGGGTGCCGCAGATGTACGGCGACGCCAACGATGTCAAGCTCGCCGCGTTCTGCTCCTCCGAGCCCGACGCCGGCTCCGACGTGGCCTCGATGCGTACGCGTGCCGTGTACGACGAGGCCAAGGACGAGTGGGTGATCAACGGCACCAAGACCTGGGCGACCAACGGCGGTATCGCCAACGTCCACGTCGTCGTCGCGGTCGTCGACCCGGAGCTGGGATCGAGGGGCCACGCGTCCTTCATCGTCCCGCCGGGCACGCCGGGCCTGGCCCAGGGCCAGAAGTTCAAGAAGCACGGCATCCGTGCCTCGCACACCGCCGAGGTCGTCCTGGACAACGTGCGGGTGCCGGGCTCCTGCCTGCTGGGCGGCAAGGCGAAGCTGGACGAGAGGCTGGCGCGGGCTCGTGAGCGGGCCAAGGCGGCGGGCGGCGAGCGCGTGAAGAACGCGGCGATGGCCACGTTCGAGGCCTCGCGGCCGGCCGTCGGTGCGATGGCCGTCGGTACGGCCCGCGCCGCGTACGAGGTCGCCCTCGACTACGCGATGACCCGTGAGCAGTTCGGGCGGCCGATCATCGACAACCAGGGGGTCGCCTTCCAGCTGGCCGAGATGGCGACGCAGATCGACGCCGCGCGGCTGCTGGTGTGGCGCGCTTCCTGGATGGCGGTCAACGGGAAGCCGTTCACGGCGGCCGAGGGGTCGATGTCGAAGCTGTTCGCGAGCGAGACGGCGAAGAAGGTCACGGCCCAGGCGATACAGATCCTCGGCGGCAACGGCTACACGCGGGAGTACCCGGTGGAGCGGATGCACCGGGACAGCGCGATCTACACGATCTTCGAGGGGACGAGCGAGATCCAGCGGCTGGTGATCGCCCGTACGTTGTCGGGTATGTCGATTCGGTAGCGCCGTGGGGGTTTCTGCGCGACTCGGTCTGCCGCTGCGTCGTGGCCGGTCGCGCCCACGCGGCGGAGCCGCACATCGATACAGCCTCGCACCCCTGGGGGCGTTGACCGCAACCGAGTTGATGGAGGACACGCCGATGACGGCCAACCCCCTCGTACCGCTGATCGCCGGCGGAGACGCGGACCGCACCACCACGCTCGCCGCCCTGGCCCTCGAACAGAGCCGGGTGATCCCCGCCGACCGCAGGGCATTCCTCCATCTGGCTCAGCGCGCCACCCTCGACGCCCCCGAGTCCGCCGCCTTCTTTACCCTGCTGGCCGAGGGTGAGTCGCTGGCGGCGGAGCGTCTGGGCGCGTTCGCGGAGGCGTGCGGAGTGGCCGAAGCGCGGGCAGCCGCCTACGAACCTCTCCCGGGCTGCCAGACCTACCCCGCGTACGTGGCCTGGCTGGCCCTCAACGCGTCACCGCCGGAGGCGGTCCTCGCCCTTACGGCCAACTTCGCGGCCTGGGGTGGCTCTTGCGCGACGATCGCCGGTGCCCTGCGCCACCACTACGGCTTCACGGACGAGGCCTGCGCGTTCTTCGACTTCTTCGCGGAACCGTCCCCGGAGCTGGACCGTAGGGCGACCGTCGCGGTCCGGGCGGGACGGGATGCCGGGCAGGTCGACGAGGGGCGCGCGCAGAGGTACACCCGCTTGCTCCAGTCCTACGAGGATCAGTTCTGGTCAACGCTGCGCGAGTCAACCCCCTAGGGGCACTACACCGAAACCCCTACGGCGCACTCCCGCTGCTGTGCGCGATACACGCCACGTCGATCCGGTCCGCGAGCTTCGCCAGCTCAATGGTCAACGCGGCCACCGTGTCCTCGTCGAGCCCATCCTCCCCGGCCTCGACCAGGTGCAGCCACCGTCCACCCACGGTCCGCAGCAGCTTGCTCACATCGGCGGCAGCCACCTGCAAGGTCCCGCGGTCGTCGACGATCAGCGGCAGAGTAACTTCGCGGTTCACACCCGGGATCGTAGTCGCGCGGCGCTCACGCGCCCTGCCAAACCGTGGTGATGTTGCAGAACTCGCGGATTCCGTTCCCGGACAGCTCACGCCCGTAACCGGACCGCTTTACTCCGCCAAACGGGAACGCGGGATGGGACGCCGTCATCCCGTTGACAAACACGCTCCCGGCCTCCAGATCCCGTACGAACCGGTCCACCTCGGCCTCGTCGCGCGTCCACACGTTCGAACTCAGTCCGAAGGGCGAGTCGTTCGCGATGAGCACCGCCTCGTCCAGGTCGGCGGCCCGGTACAGCGTGGCGACCGGCCCGAAGGCCTCCTCGCGGTGGATCCGCATCTCGCGGGTGATCTCGGCGAGCACGGTGGGCGGGTAGTACCAGCCGGGCAGTTCGGGGCGGCGCAGCTGGTGGCCGCCGCACAGGACGGTCGCGCCGGCGCGCTTGGCGTCGTCGACCAGTTCCTCCAGGTCCGTCCGCCCCTGCTCGCTCGACAACGGACCGACGTCCGTGTCCTCCCGCGTCGGGTCACCGACCGTGAGCGCCTTCATGCCCTCGACGAACCGTTCGGCGAAGGCGTCGTAGACGTCGGTGTGCACGATGAACCGCTTGGCGGCGATGCACGACTGCCCGTTGTTCTGCACCCGCGCGGTCACCGCGACCTTCGCGGCCCGGTCGAGGTCGGCGGACGGCATCACGACGTACGGGTCGCTGCCGCCCAGCTCCAGCACCGTCCGCTTGATCATCTCCCCGCAGGTGGCGGCGACCGCGCGGCCCGCGGGCTCGCTGCCGGTCAGCGTGGCCGCCTTGACGCGGTCGTCGCGCAGGATCTCGTCGACCTGTCCGGAGCCGATGAGCAAAGTCTGGAAGCAGCCCTCGGGGTAGCCCGCGCGGTGGAAGAGGTCCTCCAGGTAGAGGGCGGTCTGGGGGACGTTCGAGGAGTGTTTCAGCAGGCCGACGTTGCCGGCCATCAGAGCCGGTGCTGCGAAGCGGATCACCTGCCAGAGCGGGAAGTTCCACGGCATCACGGCGAGGACCGGTCCGAGGGGGCGGTAGCGGACCCGCACCCGGGACGCGCCCGAGTCCTTCACGTCCGAGTCGGCCGGCTCCTCGTCGGCGAGCAGTGCCTCGGCGCGCTCGGCGTACCAGCGCATCGCCTTGGCGCACTTGGCGGCCTCCGCGCGGGCCTGCTTGATCGGCTTGCCCATCTCGGTGGTCATCACCCGGGCGATGTCCTCGTGGTCGGCGTCCAGAAGGTCCGCGGCCCGGTTCAGCAGGCGCGCGCGTTCGGCGAAGCTCGTGGTCCGGTACGTGCGGAACGTGGCCTCGGCGAGCTGGAGCCTGCGTTCGATCTCCTCGGTACCCATGGCCTCGTACGTCTTGAGCGTCTCGCCGTTCGCCGGGTTCACCGTCGCGATGGGCATGACCGACCTCCTGGGAGCGGGCTGATGCTTCGACCTTCGCGCGCGGCGGTGGCTACCGCAACGCGTGTACGGCCGCTCAGGCCGAGTGCTCCGCCAGCCGGTCGAGAAACGCGGCCTGGGCCCTGACGATGACCTCGCGCGCCCGGTCGACGCCCAGCCACTCCACCCGGTCCAGCTCCGGGAACTCCTGGGTCCGTCCCGACCGTGGCGGCCACTCCATCCGGAACGTGCCGGGGACCACCGTCGCCGGATCGAGGTCGGCCTCCACCGCCCACACCGTGACGATCTTGCCGCCGGTCTGCCTGACCTCGCCGAGCGGTACGGCCGCCCCGTCGGGCGGCGCCAGCCCCAGCTCCTCCCGGAACTCACGGCGGGCCGCCTCCCAGGCGGGCTCGTCGGGTTCGTACTCGCCCTTCGGGACCGTCCACGCCCCCGCGTCCTTCCTGGCGAAGAACGGGCCGCCCATATGGCCGAGCAGCACTTCCAAGCCGGCGTCGGTGCGGCGGAAGAGGAGCAGGCCGGCGCTGCGCCTTCCCCGGGGCGACGTCACGGCCCCACCCCGGGGTGGGCGGCGAGCAGGGTCTCGACCGTGTCGGCCTCCTCCGGTCGCTTGTCCTCGCGATAGCGGACCACGCGCGCGAAGCGGAGCGTCACGCCGGCCGGGTAGCGGGTGGAGCGCTGGAGGCCGTCGTAGGCGATCTCGACGACGAGTTCGGGGCGTACGGTCACCCCCCAGCCCTCGGTCCGAACGGCCAGTGCCCGCAGTCGCTCGGTCTGCCAGGCCAGCATCGCGTCGGTCATGCCCTTGAACGTCTTGCCGAGCATGGCGAAGCCGCCGTCCGCCGTACGGGCGCCGAGGTGGAGGTTGGAGAGCCGGCCGGTCCTGCGGCCGTGGCCCCATTCGGCGGCCAGCACCACCAGGTCGAGGGTGTGGACGGGTTTGACCTTCAGCCAGGAGGCGCCGCGGCGGCCCGCGCTGTAGGGGGCGTCGAGGGCCTTGACGACGACGCCCTCGTGGCCGCGCTCCAGGGTCTCGGCGAGGAAGTCCTCGGCCCCCGCGAGGTCCTCGGTGCCATGGACCAGCGTGCGGCGCACCCGCATCGGCTCGGGGACCAGCCGGGCCAGCTCCGCGTGCCGTTCGCCGAACGGCAGATCGAGCAGATCGCGGCCGTCGACGGACAGGACGTCGAAGAAGACGGGGGAGACGGGGACCTCCTTCGCCGCCGTCGCGACGTCCACGCGGGAGCCGACGCGGCCGGCGGTCTCCTGGAAGGAGCGGGGGCGCCCGGCGGCGTCGAAGGCGATGACCTCGCCGTCCAGAATGAAGCGCTCGCCCTTCAACCCCTGTGCCATGGCGGTGAGTTCGGGGAGGCGATCGGTGATGTCGTCCAGGGTGCGGGTGTAGACCCGTACGGTGTCGCCGTCGCGGTGCAGCTGGACGCGGATGCCGTCCAGCTTCTCCTCGACCGCGCAGGCTTCGAGTCTGCCGACCGCCTCGGACACGGAGGAGGCGGAGTGCGCCAGCATCGGCAGCACCGGACGGCCGACGGTGAGCCGGAAGCGGGCCAGGGCGGCGGGTCCGTCGGCGAGCAGGGCCTCGGCCACCGTCTGGAGCGACCCGGCGAGCATCACAGCCCGCCGTACGTCCGCCGCCGGCGCCCCGGTCGCCTGGGCCAGACCCTCCACGGCCACCGCGTCCAGGGCGCCCTGCCGCACCTCGCCGGTGATCAGCCCGAAGAGGAAGCGCTGCTCGTGCTCGGTGGCCGAACCCATCAACTCGCCCACCAGACGGGCCCGTTCGGCCTGCGATCCGGTGCCGGTCACCTTGCCCAGTGCCGTGAGCCGGGCGTCCACGTCGCCC
Source organism: Streptomyces sp. NPDC057623 (assembly GCF_042800355.1). NCBI lineage: Bacteria > Bacillati > Actinomycetota > Actinomycetes > Kitasatosporales > Streptomycetaceae > Streptomyces > Streptomyces sp. NPDC057623. The sequence continues at coordinate 100,959 of NZ_JBHVGZ010000007.1, read as the reverse complement.
ACGGTGAGGGTCGGTTCGACGGCCGGGGCGACCGGGCGGCTCAGCACCTTCCAGCCGATGCCGAGCCTGCCCTGTGGCAGGCGTCCCGCCAGATACGGGATGACGATGGGCACGTCGTCCGCCTCGGCGTCCCGGAACAGCTCCGCCAGCAGAGCGATCTTCCGGGACCGCGCCGAGGTCGCGGCGACGTCCTGGGACACCTGGGCCAGCCGGGTCAGCAGCATGCAGCCATGGTCCAACGGAGGCGGGCGCTCCACACCCGGGCGGCGGCGGTTCTATGCCGGTGCGACGGCGTCCAGGTCCGTCATCAGCAGCTCACCGTTGATGAAGGCCCCCGCTCGGTAGCCGCCCGCCGCGGCGTTGACGACCTGCTCGGAGAAGCCCATCGCGTTGCCGGCCGCCCAGACGCCCGGCACGGACGTCAGCCCCGTCGGGTCGACCACCGGATACGAGCCGAAGGGCGTCTCCTGGAACTCGGCGCCGAGCTTCTCCAGCAGCCCGGTCTGCGGCACCGCGCGCGGTGCGACGAAGAGCACCTCGCGTCCGTGTTCCGTGCCGTCGGCCAGCCGTACGCCCGTCAGCCGGTCGTCCTCGGTCACCAGGCCGGCCACCTCACCGGGAACCACCTTCACCCCGGCCGCCGCGAGCCTGCGCACATCGTCGTCCGGGAGATCCGACTCGGCGACCTTGTGGAGGAAGAACGTCACGTCCTTCGACCACTGCGTCACCATGAGCGCCTGGTGCACGCTCATCGGTGTGGTCGCCAGCACGCCGAAGGCCCGGTCACGGACCTCCCAGCCATGGCAGTACGGGCAGTGCAGCACATCCCGGCCGAAGTGCTCGGCGACGCCGGGGACGTCCGGCAGTTCGTCCTTGAGGCCGGTGGCGACGACCAGCCGCCGGGCGCGTGCCGTCCGGCCGCTCTCCAGTGCGACGGTGAACTCCTGCCCGCCCTCGACGTCCACCGCCCGGTCCCGGACCAGTTCGACGCCGTACCGCGCGATCTCCTCGCGTCCCACGGCCAGGAAGTCGGCGGGCGACATGCCGTCCCGGGACAGGTAGCCCTGCATATGGGCGGCGGGCGCGTTGCGCGGTTCCCCGGCGTCGACGACCAGGGTGCGGCGCCGGGCGCGGCCCAGAACGAGGGCGGCGGACAGGCCCGCGGCGCCGCCTCCGACGACGATCACTTCGTACGAGCCGGTGCTCTTCTCGGTCATGGTGACCACCTCCACCGAGACAGTCGCGCGATCCTTACCGCATTGACAAACGTCTTTGCCGAAACTGCAATGGCAGCCATGAGTGACGACGACATGGACACGGTGCTCGCGGAGGTCGGTCCACGGCTGCGACGGATCCGCAAGGAGCGGGGGGCGACGCTGGCCGGCCTGTCCGAGGCGACCGGCATCTCGGTGAGCACGCTCTCCAGGCTGGAGTCGGGGCTGCGCAAACCCAGTCTGGAACTGCTGCTGCCGATCGCGCGAGCGCACGAGGTGGCGCTGGACGAACTGGTGGCCGCGCCCGTGGTGCGCGATCCCCGGGTGCGGGCCGAGCCGATCAGGCGGCACGGGCGCACGTACTGGCCGCTGACCCGCCAGCCCGGCGGCCTCCAGGCCTTCAAGGTGCTGGTGCCGCAGGAGAAGGCCGAGCCGGAGCCGCGCACGCATGAGGGGTATGAGTGGCTGTATGTGATGGCGGGGAGGCTGAGGATGGTCCTGGGCGATCACGACATCGTGCTGACCGCGGGGGAGGCCGTCGAGTTCGACACCCGGGTCCCGCACTGGTTCGGGTCGACGGGGGAGGGGCCGGTGGAGTTCCTCTCTCTGTTCGGGCCGCAGGGGGAGCGGATGCATGTGCGGGCGCGACCCAAGCGGTCGTGACGCATCTGACTGTTCCCCGAATGGCAAGCGACCGCTTAGTATGCGTAGCGACCCCGGTCAGACGAAGCAGTCCCGTGGAGGCACCGCATGCAGGCATGGCAAGTGCACGAGAACGGCGAGCCGAGCGAGGTGATGCGGCTCGACGAGATCGAGACGCCCACGCCCGGCGACGGCCAGGTCCTGCTGAAGGTGCGTGCCGCGAACATCAACTTCCCGGACGCCCTGCTCTGCCGGGGTCACTACCAGGTCAGGCCACCGCTGCCCTTCACGCCGGGCGTGGAGATCTGCGGCGAGACCGAGGACGGCCGCCGCGTCCTCGCCAATCCTGCCCTGCCCTACGGCGGCTTCGCCGAGTACGCCGTCGCGGACGCCGCCGCCGTCCTGCCGGCGCCCGACTCGCTGGACGACGCCGAGGCCGCCGCCCTGCACATCGGGTACCAGACGGGCTGGTTCGGTCTGCACCGGCGGGCCGGGCTGGAAGCCGAGGAGACGCTGCTGGTCCACGCTGCCGCAGGAGGGGTCGGCAGCGCGGCCGTGCAGCTCGGGAAGGCGGCCGGCGCGAGGGTCATCGGTGTCGTGGGCGGGGCGGAGAAGGCCGCCGTGGCGCGGGAGCTGGGCTGTGACGTCGTCATCGACCGGCGTGCCGAGGACGTCATCGGTGCCGTGAAGGAGGCGACCGGCGGCCGGGGCGCCGACGTCGTCTACGACCCCGTCGGCGGCGAGGCCTACGCCCAGTCCGCCAAGGTCGTCGCCTTCGAGGGCCGGATCGTCGTGGTCGGCTTCGCCAGCGGCTCGATCCCCAGCCCGGCGCTCAACCACGCACTGGTGAAGAACTACTCGATCCTCGGCCTGCACTGGGGCCTGTACAACACCAAGAACCCGAAGCTGATCCAGCACTGCCACGAACAGCTCACCGAGCTGGCCGCCCGGGGCGCCGTCAAGCCACTGGTGAGCGAGCGCGTACCGCTGAGCGGGGCCGCCGCCGCCGTACAGCGCGTCGCCGACGGCGTCACCACGGGGCGCGTCGCCGTGATCCCGGGCCTCACCGAAGGAGGAGCGGCATGACCGACGCCGCCGAACTGCGCCGCCGTACAGCGGAGTTGCTGGCCTCGCACCCGCCGGCCACCACCGACCGCCTGGACTTCCTGCGCGCCCGCTTCGACGCGGGCCTGGCGTGGGTGCACTACCCCGAGGGGCTCGGCGGACTCGGCGCGCCCCGCTCCCTCCAGGTCGTCGTGGACGCCGAGCTGGAGGCCGCGGACGCACCCGACAACGACCCCCGGCGCATCGGGATCGGCCTCGGCATGGCCGCCCCGACCATCCTCCAGTACGGCACCGAGGAGCAGAAGCGGCGCTACCTGCGGCCGCTGTGGACCGGCGAGGAGGTCTGGTGCCAGCTCTTCAGCGAGCCGGGCGCCGGGTCCGACCTCGCGGCCCTGGGTACCCGGGCCGTGCGGGAGGGCGACGACTGGGTCGTCAACGGGCAGAAGGTGTGGACCTCCAGCGCGCACGTCGCCCGCTGGGCCATCCTCATCGCCCGGACCGATCCGGACGTGCCCAAGCACGCGGGCATCACCTACTTCCTCTGTGACATGACCGACCCGGGCGTCGAGGTCCGGCCGCTGCGGCAGATCACCGGTGAGGCCGAGTTCAACGAGGTCTTCCTCACCGACGTCCGCATCCCGGAATCCCGCCGCCTGGGGGAGATCGGCGACGGCTGGCGGGTCGCGCAGACCACCCTGAACAACGAACGCGTGGCGATCGGCGGTATGCGGCTGCCCCGCGAGGGCGGCATGATCGGCCCGATCTCCAAGACCTGGCGGGAACGCCCCGAACTGCGCACCCACGATCTGCACCAGCGGCTGCTGAAGCTGTGGGTCGAGGCCGAGGTCGCCCGCCTCACCGGCGAGCGGCTGCGCCAGCAGCTCGTCGCCGGCCAGCCCGGCCCCGAGGGCGCCGGCATGAAGCTCGCCTTCGCCCGGCTCAACCAGGAGATCAGCGGCCTGGAGGTCGAACTGCGCGGCGAGGAGGGCCTGTTGTACGACGACTGGACCATGCGCCGCCCGGAGCTCGTGGACTTCACCGGCCGCGACGCCGGCTACCGCTACCTCCGCTCCAAGGGCAACAGCATCGAGGGCGGGACCAGTGAGGTCCTGCTGAACATCGTCGCCGAGCGCGTCCTGGGCCTGCCGGCCGAGCCGCGCACCGACAAGGACGTCGCCTGGAAGGACCTGGCCCGATGACCGACCTGCTGTACTCGGAGGAGGAAGAGGCGCTGCGGGCGGCCGTCCGGGACCTGCTCGCCGACCACTGCGACGCACCCGGTGTCATCGCGCGCACCGAGACGGACACCCCGCACAGCCTTCAGGCGTGGAAGGCGCTCGCCGACGGCATGGGCCTGGCGGGGCTCCTGGTCCCCGAGGAGAAGGGCGGCCAGGGTGCCACGCACCGCGAAGTCGCCGTAGTGCTGGAGGAGTTGGGGCGCGCGGTCGCTCCGGTGCCGTATCTGACGAGCGCCGTGGTGGCCACCGAGGCCCTGCTCGCCTGCGCGGCCGAAGGCGGCCTGCTCGCCGAGCTGGCGACCGGGCGGCGGACCGGTGCCCTCGCCGTCGCGCTGAGCGTCGGCCCCGGCGCCGCCTACCAGGTCGTACGGCATGAAGGCGGCACCCTGCACGGGGAGCTGACCGCCATCGCGGACGCGGTCGTCGCCGACGTGCTGCTCGTGCCGGCGGACGACGGCGGGCTGTACGCGGTGGACGCCGGCGCGGTGACCGTCACCCCGCAGGTGTCGCTGGACCTCACCCGGCCCCTGGCGACGGTCACCCTGGACGGAGCGCCCGGCCGACTGCTGGGCGACGCCGAACCGGCCGTACGCCGCGCCCTGCGCGCCGGAGCCGGACTGCTCGCCTCCGAGCAACTCGGCCTCGCCGAATGGACGTTGACCGAGACGGTCCGCCATCTGAAGGACCGCAAGCAGTTCAACCGCCCCGTCGGCGGCTTCCAGGCCCTCAAGCACCGGCTCGCCCAGCTGTGGCTGGAGGTCGTCAGCCTGCGCGCGGCCGCCCGCAACGCCGCCGACGCGCTGGCGACCGGTGAGGACGCCGATGTGGCGGTCGCCGTCGCCCAGTCCTACGCGGCGTCCGTCGCCGTGCACGCCGCCGAGGAGGCCGTGCAGTTGCACGCCGGTATCGGGATGACCTGGGAGCACCCGGCCCATCTGTATCTGAAGCGGGCCAAGGCCGACTCGATCGCCTACGGCACGGCGGGCGCCCACCGTGCGGAGCTGGCCGAACTCGTCGACCTCCGGGCTCCCTGACGTACACCTGAGCGAAGCGCACGGAAAGCCCGCCCCACCTGGGGCGGGCTTTCCGGTGTGCACGCCTTGGAAGAAGTGAACGCCCGACGGCCATCCGGCCAACTCACCGCACAGCTCTGCTCTTCGGGCCCTGCGAATCGCATACTCGCAGCGGTTCCGTACCGGCCCCACCAGGGAGGCAGAGCATGGCCCTCACCACCCGTCGCAGAGTCCTCACCCTCGGCGCCGCCCTCGCGGGCACCGTCGCCCTGCCCGCCGCCCGAGCGCTGGCGGGCGAACGGACGCACGGCCCGCGCCCGTTGTGGCGGGCACACGCCCACAACGACTACGAGCATCCGCGTCCTCTCCTCGACGCCCTCGACCACCGGTTCGGCAGCCTCGAAGCCGACATATACCTGGCCGGCGACCAGCTCCTCGTGGCCCACGACCCCGAGGACCTCGACCCCACCCGCACGCTGGAGTCCCTCTACCTCGACCCGCTGGCCGCCCGCGTCAGGGCCAACCACGGTTCCGTGTACCGGGGACACCGCCGGCCGGTCCAGCTGCTCATCGACATCAAGACCGAGGGCGCGTCGACGTACCTCGAACTCGACCGGCATCTGAAGCGCTACCGGCACCTCTTCACGACGTACGCCCACGGCCGGGTGTTCCCGGGCGCGGTCACCGCCGTCATCTCCGGCGACCGTGCGGCCCGTACGCCGATGGAGGGCCAGACCGTCCGCCGGGCCTTCTACGACGGCCGCCTCGCCGACCTCGGCGGCTCCGCGCCCGCCTCCTTCATCCCGCTGATCAGCGACAACTGGACGCTCAACTTCACCTGGCTCGGCGTGGGCGCCTTCCCGGACGCCGAGCGGCGCAAGCTGCGCGGCATCGTCGAGGCGGCGCACTCCCGAGGCCAGAAGGTGCGTTTCTGGGCCACCCCGGACGTGGCCGGACCCGCCCGCGACGCCCTGTGGGGCGAACTGCTGGCCGCCGACGCCGACTTCCTCAACACCGACGACCTCGCCGGTCTGCAAGCCTTCCTCGACGGCCGCCGGACGGCCTAGGACCGGTCGGCGGGACACCACACGTTCGGCGTACAGCTCAGCCGCCCGGACGAACCCTCCGCTACGCCACACTTGCGGCCGAACGCCGTGAACCGGGCAAGACGGCGTGGCGGAGGAGATTGACGATGGCCATTTCCATCTCAGTGGTGTTGCTGCTGTTCATCCTTGCGGTGATCTTCGTACGCAACGGCGGGCTGAAGATCACCCATGCGCTGGTGTGCCTGCTGCTCGGCTTCTACCTGGCCAGCACCAGCATGGCGCCCACCATCAACAGCGGTCTGACGGCCACGGCGGACATCGTCAGCAGCCTCAGACCGTGACGGTCGGACCATGACCGTCAGCCGGTCGAGAAGACCCCGATGCCGTTGGGGACAGGGCGTTCCACGCCGTCGGACGGGTGGTTCCGCACGGAGACCGCCGTCGCTCCCGGCGCGCGGGCGACCAGCGTCGACGAACCGCCACCGTCCAGGCTGAAGGCGTCGGCCGAGCCCAGCTTCCGCATGACGGACGCCACTTCCGCGATGGTCAGACCGGTGCGGTACCCGGGCGCACCGTCCAGCGCGAGCAGCAGCAGGCGCCGTCCGCCGTCCGCGATGCCCACGGCCGTGCGCACGGCCGAGACCCTGTCGTCGAGGCCGGGCAACGGCTGTCCGCCGTCGAGGACGGGATAGCCGCCGAGGGCGAAGCGGAACGGGACACGTGACGTCGCCGCCACCAGCCGGTGCCGTACCGTCACCTGCTCGCCCGCCGCGAGCTCCCGCAACCGCTGCGCCCCCGCCTCCCGGCCCACGAGGACGGTCGTGTCCGGGCCGATGGGCCCGCTCCCAGGAGTCTCGGCGGTCGACACGACCCGGCCGTCGCGGACCGTCACCTCGTAGGTGTCGGCGCTGCACGGGGCCGCCCGGTCGGTGTCCGTGCCGCAGGTGGCGCGGACCCGGGAGGCGCTGCCCCACTTGGTGGTGAACGCCCCGACGGAGCCCACGGGCAGCGCGTACTGGTTGAGCCCGCGCAGGGGCAGCCGGCCCTCGGGGGTGTCGACCGAGCCGACGAGGCTCAGGCCGTCCAGCCGGGCGCGCCGGTCGACGCCCACACCGAACACGTTCTCGGTGCTCGTGCCGGGCGGCAGCGCGGGCCCGAAACGCTGGCCGTCGGGCACCGCCGCCTTCAGCGCCCGGCCGCTCGCGATCGCCGGGCCCACGCTCGCGCCGGTCGCCTGGACCCCCGGATGCTGGGCCTCGCTGATGTTGAAGAAGTCGCCGTTCACGCCCGCGACGGCGCCCTGGGCGGTGGCCTGCCGCGAGACGGTGGCCCGCGCCGCCACCGCCCCCGGACGCAGCAGATCGAGACGTACCCGCGGATCGCGCAGGTCGACGGTGAGGACGTGGGCGTGCGCGGTGCCCCGCCCCGCCGCGATGTCGAACTCCTCGTACGTGACTCCCGGCGCGATCGGGGTGTCCTGCGCGGCGCCGGCCGGTGCCGCCCCCGCCAGGGCCCCACCGGCCAGCGTGCCGAGTGCCGTGAGCAACGTGAGGGCCGCTCTGGCAGCTCCGAACCGTTTCTGGCGACGTGTCACGATTCCCCCCTGATGTCTCGTCAAATGTGGCAGGACTCAGGGGAAGTGCACCAGACCGCGATGAGCCACGGGGCCGCTAGGCGCCGACGACGCGGGAACGGGTGAGGAAACGCACCCCCTCGGGTGCCTCCAGGGAGAACCCGCTGCCCCGGCCCTCGACGACATCGACGATCAGCCGGGTGTGGCTCCACGCCTCGTACTGGCTGCGTGCCATCCAGAACGTCACCGGCTCCGCCACCCCCTCGACGTGCAGCTCCGCGAGCAGCACGTCCGAGCCGCCCGTGCGGAACTCGCCCGCCGGATAGCACATCGGCGCGCTGCCGTCGCAGCAGCCGCCGGACTGGTGGAACATCAGCGGGCCGTGCGTCGCGCGCAGACGGCGCAGCAGGTCGGCGGCCGCGGGGGTGAGCTCGACGCGCGGGGTCTCCTCATACATGGCGACAAGGGCAGCACGCGCGACGTTGCGAGAGGGTTGCACCCGTTCTGCCCGGCCATTCCCTCCGGCCGCCCTTCCGATCATCCCTCTGACCACTGTTCTGACCACCCGTTATGACTACTCTGCTCGGGTGACCATCGAGCTGGAGCTGCTGACGTCCGTGTCCCACCGGGGCAGGGAGATCACCGCGCCCCGCCTGCGCGGGCTGCTCGCGCTGCTGGCCGGGGAGCCGCGGTCCGGATGCGGCACGGGCCGGCTCGTGGCCGGGCTGTGGCCGGACGAGCAGCCCGGGAACCCGACCAAGGCGCTCCAGATCCTGGTCTCCCGGGCCCGTTCGCTGCTGGGCGCGGAGGTCATCGCGAACACCCCCACCGGCTACCGCATCGCCCTGCGCGAGGACCAGGTCGACGCCTGGGCCGTCCAGCTGCACGCCGCCGCCGGAGGGGACAAGGCGCGGGCCGGGGACCATCACGGTGCGGTCGCCGAGGCCGAGGCGGGGCTCGGCCTGTGGGACGGGAGCCCCGCGGAAGGGGCCCTCCTCGGTGACCCCCTGGTGGCCCTGCGCCTCGAACTGGGCGCCACGCACCTGACGCTGGTGCGGCTACGGGCCCTCTCGCTGGCCCGCTCGGGGCGCCGGGAGGAGGCGGTGGGGCCGCTCGGCGAACTGGTGGCCGCGCACCCCCTCGACGAGGAACCGCTCCTGGAGCTGATGCGCTGTCAGGAGGCCACCGCCGGAGCGGCCGCCGCGCTGGCGACGTACGACACCCATCGGCGCCGCCTGCGCGACGAGCTCGGCACCGATCCGGGTCCGGCCCTCCAGGAGCTGCACCAGGAGCTGCTGCGGGGCCAGGCACCCGTCGTACGGCGCGGGGTGCCGCACGAACCGAACCCGCTGCTCGGGCGGGAGACCGACATCACCGCCGTCACCCGGCTGATCCACAGCTCACGGGTCACGTCCGTCGTCGGGCCGGGCGGCCTCGGCAAGACGCGCCTCGCGAACGCCGTCGCGCGCGAGGCCGGACACCGGGTCGTGCATCTGGTGCCGCTCGCCGGTGTCCGGCTGGACGCCGACGTCGCGGGCGAGGTCGCCTCGGCGCTCGGCGTCGGCGAGAGCCTGCGCGCCCCCGCCGGCGGCTTCGGACCGTCCGCCGACGCGCTCGCCGGCATCGTCGGCGCCCTCGGTCCAGGGCCGGCGCTGCTCGTCCTGGACAACTGCGAGCAGGTCGTCTCCGGCGTCGCCGGCCTCGTCCAGGCCCTCGTGTCGATGACCCGGAACGTCAGCGTCCTCACCACCAGCCGCGCCCCGCTCGGACTGTCCTCCGAGGCCGTCCACCCGCTGCCCGAGCTGGACCCGGCCACCACCGTCGAGCTGTTCGAACAGCGCGCCCGCGCCGCCCGCCCCGGCGTCGAGCTGCCCGCCGACGCCGTGGCCGACCTGTGTCGCCGCCTCGACGGGCTGCCGCTCGCCACCGAACTCGCCGCCGCCCGGGTCCGGGTGATGTCGGTCGCCGAGATCGCCCGCCGCCTGGAGGACCGGTTCGCCCTGCTGCGCGGCGGCCCCCGCGACGCGCCCCAGCGGCACCGCACCCTGCACGCCGTCGTGGACTGGAGCTGGAACCTGCTCGAACCGGCGGGCCGGACCGCCCTGCGTGCCCTCGCCGTCTTCCCCGGCGGCTTCACCGCCACCGCGGCCGAACACGTCCTCGCGGACCTCCTCGGCGAGGACGACACCCTGGACGTGCTGGCGGACCTCGTCGACCAGTCCCTGCTCAAGGTGGCCGACACCGCCTGCGGCAGCCGCTTCCGGATGCTGGAGACCGTGCGGGAGTTCGCCGCCGCGCGGCGCGAGCGGGCCGGTGAGGACACGGCGGTCGAGGAACGGTTCCTGCACTGGGCACGGGACTTCGGGGTCGAGCACCACGACGCGCCCTTCGGGGCCGACCCCCTGACCTCCTGGCACCTGGTCCGCGCCGAGCAGGACAACCTCGTCCAGGCCGTGCGGATCGCGCTCGCCCGCGCGGACGCCGACACCGTCGCCCCGGTCACCGCCGTCCTGGCCGGCCTGTGGACCACCGACGCCAACTACGCCCGGCTGATCGCCCTCACCGCGGACACCGCCGGGCTGCTCTCCCACTACCGGCCCGGCCCCGACTACGTCGAACCGGCCCGCACCGCCGCCGCCCTGACCACCGCCAACATCTTCCTCGGCGTCGGCCCCGGCGCCGTCCGCACCCTCGTCACCCTGCGTCGGCTGCCGCCCGCCCCGCCGGACACCCTCGTCCGCGCCGTCGCGACCGTGCTGTCCGCCCTGCCCGAGGTGCTCGGCGACCGCAGCGCGCTGCAGGCGCTGTGCGACAGCGACGCCCCGCTGCTCGCCGGCGTCGCCAACTGCCTGGCCAGCTACGTGTGGCAGAGCGAGCACCAGCCGGACCGGGCCCTGGACGCCGCCCGCCGGATGGAGGCGGCCCTCGGCGACCGGGACATCCCCCTGCTCAGGTTCTGGCCCGCCTCGCGCGTCGCCGAGCTGTGCCTCCAGACGGAACGGGGCGCCGAGGCCCTCGTCCACGTGCGGTCAGCACTGGAGGCGTTGGAGGAGTACGGCGAGTGGGGCGACCCGATCGGGCTGCGCTGGGGCATGATGCTCGCCAACCTCCAGACCGGGGATCTCGACGCGGCCGAGCACTGGCTCGCGGAGGCCCTGCGGCACCAGCCCGACGGTGCGGGCTCCGACGCGTTCATCCCCGACCTGGGCGCCCGCGCCGAGATCGCCCTCGCCCGTGGTGACATCGACACCGGGCTGGGCCTGTGGCGCCGTGCCGTGGCCCGGCTGGAGCGCGGCGCGGGCCCCGTCTTCGGCGACGAACTCGTCATGGAACCCTGGGTGCTGGAGCTCCAGGCGGTCGCCGTGACCGCCCACGCCCGGCACGGCGGCCTCGACCTCGTCCCCGGCATCGCGGCGGCCCTCCCGGACCGGGTGACCACGCTGCTGACCCGCCCCAAGGTCGCCCCGAACCGGGTGACGGTCGACTTCCCGGTGTGCGGGGCACTGCTGCTCGCCCTCGGGACGGTCGACCTGGCCACCGGCGCGACGGCGCGGGGCGTACGGCTGCTCGCGCTCGCCGACCGTTTCCGCGCCCTGCGCAACTTCCAGCCGACGATGTCCTCGGCCGTCTCCCGCGAGGCCGCCTCGAACGCGGACAAGGCGGCGTACGAGGACGCGGTGTCCACGTACGCCGACCTGGACCCGGAGGCGCTGGGCGAGGCCGTGCTCGCGGAGCTCGGCGGCGGCCGCTGAGGCGGCGGCTCAGAGCGTGACCGGCAGCCGCACCAGGTGGAAGCCGTCGCCGGGCCAGTGCCCGAACTCCACGTCGGCACGGTCCACGGCCAGCACGGGCGCGGCGGACCGCCGCACCAGCAGCTCCTCGAACACGACGGCGGTCAGGACCCGGCCCAGCGCCGCACCGATGCAGTGGTGCGGGCCGTGCCCGAAGGCGAGGTGACCGTCGCCGCGCCCGAACTCCCGCGTGATGTCGAGCCGTTCGGGAGCCTCGTACACGGCGGGGTCGTGGTCGGCGCCGAACAGGGCGACCGTCACCGCCTCCCCCTTCATCAGGAACGTACCGGCGAACTCGAAGTCCTCGGCCGCGTACAGGGTGGCGCCGATGCGCACCAGCGTGACGTACCGCAGGAGTTCGGGCACCGCGCGCGCGAGCAGTTCCGGCTCGGCGCGCAGCCGCCGCAGCTGCTCCGGGTGGTCGAGCAGGGCGAGGACGCCGTGGGCGAGGAACAGGGCGGGCGGGGTGATACCGGTGTTGATCAGCAGGAAGAAGGCGCTGACGATCTCGTCGTCGCTCAGCCCGCCGTCCGCCAGCAGCGCCGAGACCAGGTCGTCGGTGGGTTCGGCGCGGCGCCGGGCGACCAGGTCCTTGGTGTACTCCACGATGCCGGCCAGCCCCTCGGCGATCCCGCTGCCGTCGCCGTACGCGAAGTCCCGGATCCAGGCGCGGACCCGGTCCTGGTCGGCGCTGTCGACCCCGACCAGCTCGCAGATCACGGCCGTGCTGAGCGGATAGGCGAACTCGCCGAGCAGATCGACCTGTTCGCGTTCGGCGAGGGTCGCGATCAGGTCGCGGGCGGTCTTCTCCACGAAGGGGCGCAGCGCGGACACCCGGCGGGCGGTGAAGGCGCGGGTGAGCGGTCCGCGCCGCCGGGTGTGCTCGTCGCCGTCGAACAGCGCCAGGTGCCCGGACAGGTAGGGGACGTACTCCGCCGGGAGGCCCTCCATGCCCTGGGACAGCAACTCGGCCTGCGGGTCCGGCATGTCGGAACCACCGGGCACGGAGGTGCGGTCCCGGATCAGGCGCGGCTCGGTGAGGGCGGCCCGGACGTCGTCGAAGCGGGTGAGGAGCCGTACCGGCGTGCTCAGGCCCGGCAGGACCGCGTGGCCGAGGCCGGGGCGGGCGCGCAGTCCGGCGTAGCCGCGGACGGGGTCCTCGACGAGTTCGGGCGTGAGGTGGAGAGCCTCGGTCATGGCAGGGCCTTTCCGGTCGTGGACGGCACGTCGGCTCGGGCCGTGAGGTTCCCGACCCGCGCCCCAGAGCCTCCTGGGGCGCGGCTTCCGCCTGGTTTCACCGCGGTTTCACGGATGCCTGCCGAATGTGCCGACCACGCCTCTCAGGCGCCCGGACCGACCGCGGGGCAGCGGCTGCCGTCCTTCGGAACGGTCAGGGACACGAGGTAGCCGTCCACCGCACCGCGCGTGCAGTCACTGCGCCCGTAGACGCTGTGTCCCGCGCCCTCGTAGGTCAGCAGTACGGTCGTCCCGCGGGTCTGCCGGTGCACATTGGTCGCCCACGCGTAGTTGTTCGCCGGGTCGTGGCGGGAGTGCAGCATCAGGATCCTCGGCGCCTTCGTGATGCGCAGGGGGTGCTGCGGGTTGTTCACCTCGTCCGGCCAGCCGACGCACCCGGCCAGCGCTGCGTGGACGCGCGGTGAGCCGCGCAAGTGCGGAGCCGCCCGCAGTTCGGCCGCGGTGAGCCGGGCGAACTCCCGGTGATCCCTGGGCCGGACACGCCAGTCCTGGCAGAACACCGCGGAGAAGGGCTCGGCCCGCGTCTGCTGCCCGGTGTCCTCGGCAGCGGTCGCCCCCGATGCGCCCGGCCGCTGATCGGCGGGGGAACTCCGCCCGGGCTGCGCTTCGAGTCCGGCCACGTAGTCGGCGAGCTCGTCGTAGTCCGGGCCGTAGAACTTGTACCTGAAGGCGAAGAAGCTGATGTCGTTCGCGGAGAGGGTCCGGCCGGGGTCCTCCGGATCCCGGATCTCGCCCCGGTCGGCCCGGGCGAGCAGGGCGTCCCAGACGGCGGTGACATCGCGGCCGTGCAGCGCGCAGGACGGCGAGCGCTCGCACCACTGCACGAACTCGTGGAAGGAGTCCTCGGCGGCGACGGCGGAGGAGACCACGAAGTCCCGGGTGCCCAGGCTGTGGTCGATGTTCGCGGTCAGGGCCATGGCACGGATCCGGTCGCCGTACAGCTCCGCGTACTGCTCGCCGATCAGCGTGCCGTAGGAGTGCCCGAAGTAGTTGAGCCTGTCCTCGCCCAGCGATCTGCGCAGGGCCTCCATGTCCCGGACGACGCCCAGGGTGTCGGCGTGGTCGAAGATCGGGCCGCTGTGCCGCCGGCAGTCCTCGCGCAGCTCCCGGTTGTAGGCGGCCAGGCGGTCGAACTCCGCCTGGTCGCGGGGGTACGGGGACGGCGCCCGGTCGAGCAGTTCCGTCGAGCACTTCACCGGTTGGCTGCGGCCGACACCGCGCGGATCGAAGCCGACGATGTCGAACGTGGCCTGGAGCTCCTTGCTGAACTGGCCGGGCGCACGGGTGAGGGCGAAGTCCACCCCCGGGTCGCCCGGTCCGCCCGGGTTGACCAGGAGCGCGCCGACCCGGCGGTCGGGGTCGGTCGCCTTTCGCCGCGCCACCGCCATGTCGAACTTCGCGCCCGCCGGGTGCGCCCAGTCGACCGGCAGCCGCAGGGTGCCGCACTCGGCGGTGGGATGGTCAGGGCACGGTTTCCAGTCGATCGGAGCGGGCGGACCCGACGGGCCCGCCGATAAGCGGTCGGCCGCGACAGGCGCGTCGGCGTCCGCCATGCCGGGGCCGAGCACCAGCGCGCCGGCCGCGAGCACGCCTGCCGCGAGCGCCCCGGTGAGCGCCTTCCTGAACGGTTGCACAGAGTTCCTCCTGGCACTTCTGACACTGCTCGGATCACGGAACACAGGAGTGGCCACTCCTCGACGAGCCTCACAGCGAGCCGAGGGTGGCCACAACCGTTCACGACCGAGATCAGGGACGGAACCAGGGAACGTCCCGAGCCGGGCTCAGGGTTGACCCCCACGATCTCCGGGGTCCGGACAGCGCGGGGTTGTCACCGGCCTTTCCCGATCGTGAGGAGGCCCGTGGTCCTCGCCCCGTCGGCGTTGTCGTAGACGACGTCACCCGTGGACTTCTTCCAGATCTTGATACGGAAGGTGTCCGGGCCGTCCGTCGCCGTGATCCGGAAGACGTAGCCGCCGCTGCCGTCGACAGTGCCGGAGCCCTGGTAGACCGCACGGGATCCGGTGACCACGAGCCAGTCGGAGCCGGTGGAGCGGAACTTCAGTCTGGCCGGCCCCAGGTCGAAGGTGGCCTTGCCCGTGGGAACGGTCGCTCCCTTGCCGTACGCGACGGCGAAGGAGAAGGCCGCCTTGCCGGTCAGATCGGGCTTGGCCGGGTAGGCCCCGGCCGGGGAGGTGATCACGCCGGTGCCGAGTGCGGGGCCCGCGGCGCGGTCGTAGACGGCCAGCTCGGGGAGCGTGGTGCTGTCCGAGGCGCCGTCGTCGTCGGTGACCGTGATCACCGGACGGTGCAGGCCGGCCTTGGTGTAGGTGTGCTCGGCCCGGCAGTCGGTGCCGGTGACCGTGCCGGTGGTGGGGGCGGTGCCGTCCTTCCAGTCGACGGTGCAGGTGTGGGAGTCCCGGGCGCCCGCATCGCCGAAGCCGGCGGTGACCGTGGTGCGTTGGCGGACCGGCACGGCGGACTTCGGGCCGGTCGCCGAGGTGATCGCCGGTGCCGCGTTGGCGACGTCGACGGTGGCCGTGTCGGCGCCGCGGCCGCCGGTCAGGGTGACGTCGTACGTGCCGTCGTCGGTGCAGGTGATCGTGGTCCGCGCGGCCTTGGCGTCGGCGACCGTGCAGGGCGCGCCCTCCTCGACCGTCCACTTCGGGCTGCCCGCACCGGAGATCGTGCCGTTCAGCGCGATCGCGTCGCCCTCCTTCCCGCTGCTGTCCGGACCGGCGTGCACGACGGTCACCGGGTCGATGCCGGTGAGGGTGGGCACGACCTTCCTGATCAGTCCGTCGGCGTCGAACTCCAGCTGGTCGACGGTCGTTTCGCGGTGGGTGCCGTCACCGCCCGGGATGGCGAACCGGTGATAGGCGATGTACCAGTCGTCGGTGTTCGGGACATGGACGACCGAGTGGTGGCCGGGTCCCTTGATGCCGAGGGAGAGGTCCTTCTCCAGGATCACGCCGCGCTTGGTCCACGGGCCGGTGGGGGAGGGGCCGGTCGCGTAGGCGACGCGGTAGTTCTCGTCCCGGGTGTCGTTCTCCGACCACATGAAGTAGTAGGTGCCCTTGCGCTTGATGACGAAGGTGCCCTCGTTGTAGCCGCTCGGGGTGATGTCCTTGATCTTCGACGTGTCGATGGATGTCATGTCGGCGTTGAGCGGAGCGACGTAGGCACGGCCGTTGCCCCAGTAGAGGTACGACTGCCCGTCGTCGTCCGTGAACACGGCCGGGTCGATCATCTGGCCGCTCAGCTGGCCCGCCTTGAGCAGCGGCGCGCCGAGCGCGTCCTTGAACGGTCCGGTCGGCGAGTCGGACACCGCGACGCCGATGTTGGCGTCGGCACAGAAGTAGAAGTAGTACTTCCCGTCCTTCTCGGCGATCGTAGGCGCCCAGGCCCTGCTGTCCGCCCAGGAGACGTCCGGACCCAGGTCGAGGATGACGCCGTGGTCCTTCCAGTGGACCAGGTCGGTGGAGGAGTACGCCTTGAACTGCGTACCGCTCCAGCCCTCGAAGCCGTCGGTCGTCGGGTAGAGGTAGAAGGTGTCGCCGAACCGCACGATGTTCGGGTCGGCGTTGAGACCCGGCAGCACCGGGCTCCTCATCACGAGCGCCGAGACGGTCCAGGTGCGCTTCGTGCCGTCGGAGCCGGTCACCTCGTACGTCACCGGCTTGCTGAAGTCCCGCACGCTGCCGGAGGCGGGGCTGATCGCCGCGCCGTGCGCCAGGGTGAACTCCGGGGCGAGGGCCGTGAGATCCGTGCCCTCCTTCATCGGCAGTGTGATCCGGCTGCCGGAGTTGTCGATGAGCGCGTCGACCTTCAGCGCGGGGTGCGTCGCCTTCGCGATGCCCGCGGTGTTGCCGCTGAGCTCCATGACCTCGGCGGCCGTGAGGGCCCGGTCGTAGACGCGGAAGTCGTCGACCTCGCCGCCGAAGTACGGGTCGGGCGCGTACATGGACCGGCCGATGTAGCCGGCGTAGTCCTTGTTCGCGTCGTACAGCTCGGACGGCTTGATGGTGGTCGTCGTGCGGGCCGCCTCGATGCCGTCCACGTAGAGGATCATCGCGCCGGTCGTGCCGTCGAGGGTGACGGTGACGTGCTGCCACTCGCCGGGCTTGAGCCGCGAGCCGGCCGTCAGCTTCGACTCCGCCGACCAACTCGCCTTCGTGATGGCCGAGTAGAGGCTGGACCCGCCGTTGGAGGGGGTGGCGAAGAGGTACTTGTTGCTGTCAGGACCCAGCCCGAACAGCCACTGGAAGTTGTCCCCGCCCTTCCACTTGGCGTACGTCGAGACGGTGACGCTGTCGGCGTTCTTCAGCACGCCGTTCGGGATCTTCACATAGGGCGAGTCGGAGGCGCCGGACATCCGGAACGAGCCGTCCTCGACGCCGGTGCCGAAGTCGGGCGTACGGACGTAGGTGCCGTGGTAGCCGTGGCCGCTGGAGTCGCGGGCGATGTTGCCGCCGGTCTCGTCGAAGCCGTAGTGCAGGAGCAGGTCCGCCGGGACGTCCGCGCCCTCCTCCGAGACGGTGACCTCGGCCCGCACCGGGAGCGCGGCGCCGTCGGGCAGGCTGCCGGTCACGGTGAAGGTGCCGGCCTGGGCGTACTTCGACGCCGGGACGTCCTCCCAGGTCACGGAGACGGGACGCTTGACGCCGTCGGCGTACTCGGCGATCACGGTCGCCGGGAGGACCGGGGCCTTACCGATCCCCGTCTTCACCGTCACGTCCTCGACGTCCGCCACCACCTGGTCCGGCTGGTAGGCGCGCAGGAGGCGGTCGTACTCGGCCTGGGTGACCGGGAGCACCGTGCCGTGGCGCGGCTTGGCCGGGAGGTCGTAGCCCGTGGACGGGGTCCAGGAGCCGGACGCGAGGTCCGTCGTCTCGAAGGGGATGTAGCCGCGGCCGCCGAACTCGTCCAGGAACGCGTACCACTTGTCCTCGGTGTTCGACTTGAACACCAGCGGCCCCTCGGCCGCGTTCATCGCACCCTTGCCGATGCCCTCGGCGACCGCGTCCCAGGACAGGTCCAGCAGGGAGTCGCTCTTCTCCTCGAAGACGAACTTGCTGTTGGGCGTGGAGGAGGTGTTGTTCCGCTCGTCCTTGGAGAGGCGGAAGTACGTCCCGTCGTGCTCGATCACCGTCGAGTCGATGACGGAGTAGCCGCGGTCGATCCAGACCTTGGGCTCGCTGAAGGTGTAGAAGTCGCGGGTGGTCGCGTACATCATGCGGTTGTACGTGTCGCCCGAGTGCGCCTCGTTGTCGTACAGCTTCGACGCCCAGAAGACGACGTACTCACCGCGCTGCTTGTCGTAGAACGCTTCCGGCGCCCAGGTGTTGCCCGCGCTGTCCGGGGAGACCTTGACCAGCCGCTGGTTCGTCCAGTGGACGAGGTCGGTGGACTCCCAGACCATGATGGACTTGCTGCCGGTGCGCTGGGAGGCGTCCCAGTCGCCGTTGCCGTAGATCCTCAGGTCGGTGGCGATCTGGTAGAACTTGTCGCCTTCCGGGGAGCGGATGATGAACGGGTCGCGCAGGCCCTTCTCGCCGAGCGTGGAGGTCAGGACGGGCTTGCCGTCGTTCAGCTCCCGCCACTTCAGCGGGTCGTCTCCCTTGCTGAGCGCGGCGTAGAGCTGCTCGCCGTCCGAGGTGCCCTCGCCGGTGAAGTAGCTGAACATGTAGCCCTTGAGGGCCTCGTGCTTCGGCAGTTCGGGCACCTTCGCGGTGAACGTGCGGGTCGCCTTCGCCTCGCCCTTGGTGACGGTGGCGGTCAGCTCGACGGTGGTGGCGCCCTCGTCGTGCGCCGGGCGGTGGACCACGCCGTCGGCGGCGATGACGTCCGGGGTCGCGGAGGACCAGGTGACGTCGGTGCCGTAGGCGCCGGTCGCCGGGAGGGTGAGATTGCCGCGTACGTCGTCGAGGTTGCGGACCGTGAGGGCCTCGGCGGCCTGCTCCGTGGCGGTCCGGTCGTCGAAGTCGGGGACCACCGTGACCTCGAAGGTCCTGGTGTCGGTCACGGAGCCCTTCTTCAGGGTCGCCGTGAGCGTGGCGTGGGCGTCGGGCTGACCGGCGGCGGGGCGGGTCACCTTGCCCGAGTCGGACACGGCGGCCGGGTTGTCGCTGGCCCAGCTGATCGCGGACCCGCCCGCCGTGCCGGTCTTCGGCAGGTCGAGGTCGGCCGTGACGGCGCTGGTGTCACCGAGGCTCAGGGCTGCCTTGTCGTCGGCGACGCCCTGGGTGGCGACGGGGAGGGCGAGCTGCTCGACCTCGGAGCCGGCGAGTGCGCGATTGTAGACCCGGAAGTCGCGGATCCGGCCCTTGAAGAGCTTGTCGCCGGAGTAGACCGACTTGCCCAGGTAGTTGGCTGTGGTGATGCCGGAGCCGATCGAGCCCGGGGTGATGCTGACGGAGGTGTTGCGGCCGACCTCGACGCCGTCCTCGTAGAGCACCCCCGTGTTACCGGTCTGGGTGTAGGTGAGGTGTTTCCAGGCCGAGCGCGTGAGGTTGTGGGAGTCGGCGGGTTTGGTGGTCTGCTCGGTCGACCAGTTGCCGCTCGCGATGGACGTCCGCAGGGAGTTGCCGGTGGCGAACAGGTAGCCGTTCCCGGTGCCGCCGCTGGAGTTGCCGAAGCCGTAGAGGAAGTACGGCGTGCTCTGCGCGGAGTCGATCTGCACGTCCAGCGAGACGGTGATCGCGTCCATGCCCTTCATGACGTCGTTCGGCACCTTGACGTAGGTGTCCGAGCCGTTGAAGGCGAGCCCCTGGCCGGTGCCCGACCAGTCCGCGGCGCCGTTGACCGTGCCGTCGCGGCCGTTGCCGGAGGCGTCGGGCACCGTGGCGCCGGAGGCGGCGTCGAGCTTGTACCAGAGGGCGAGTCCGTCGGTGATCTCCGCCGCTTCGGCCGTGTCGGCGGCCTGTGCGGGAACGAGGGGTGCGGCGAGGCCCAGCAACAGCGACGCGGCGGTCAGCCCGGCGAGTCGGCCCGCCCGGCGTCTCACGCGTGCGCGGGCGCGTGTGATGTACGGCATGTGGAGTCCCTGCTGAGGCATGGCGGGGCCTCGGCCATGGGCACCCTGCCGTTTCGGCTGTGTGACGTCGTGTTGCGAGAGTGTCAATCGGGGTGTGGCACAGCGTCAATAGTTTTCGAACGATGTCCGACCAGCCGAACAAGAGATTTTCGAGTCCGGGTCGTGGTGGCCCGGATCAGCGATCGCGCCGCGCGCGGCGTGCCTCGGTCAGCAGGGGCAGCAGCGGCAGCAGGGAGAGGATGACGACGACGGCGACCAGCGGCAGCAGGTAGTTGTCGATGTCGGGCACGGAGGCGCCGAGGGTGTACCCGGCCAGGACGAGGCTCTGCGACCAGAGCAGCCCGCCGACGATCTGCCAGACGGTGAAGGTCCGTGTGGGTACGCCGAGCGCACCGGCCGCCGGGTGCAGGACGGTCCGCACCATCGGGACGAAACGGCCGATCACCAGGGCCTTGCCGTAGCCGTAGCGGGCCAGGAGCTTCTCCGCCCGGGCCGCCGCGTCCCGGATGCCGCGTTTCGAGGTGCGGGCCAGCAGTGCCCGCCCGCCGTGCCGTCCGAGTACGAACCCGACCTGTCCGCCGACCACGGCGCCCACGGCCGCGCACAGCATCACCTGCCAGAGCACCAGCCGCGGCGCCTGGTCGGCGCTCGCCGCGCACAGCACGCCCGCCGGGAACAGCAGGGTGTCACCGGGCAGGAAGAAGCCGACCACCAGCAGGCCCGACTCGGCGAAGACCACCGCGAGGACGCCGAGGGCGCCGAAGGTCGCCAGTACGGAGGAACCGTCCATCGGGTTGACGGCGATCACCACCATCACCTCCCGGCCGTCCTCGTCGGTCGCCCTCCCCTCAAGCATCCCGTGTGCGCGGCGCGGCCGCCTGGTCCGGCGGCGCGGGCCCCTCCAATGAATCTTGACATTTTGTATCCAGGATATTTAGTGTCCAGAATTGCTGCGGCTCACGGAACCGAGCACCGGCTCGTCACGACCCGACTGCGACAACGGAGTGGTTCATGAAAGATGTCCTGATCATCGGCGGCGGCTTCGCCGGGGTGTGGAGCGCGGCCGGAGCCGTGCGCGCGGCTCGCGAGGCGGGTGCCGGCGACGCGCTGCGGGTGACGCTGGTCGACGGCGGCGACGACATGGTCATCCGGCCCCGCCTGTACGAGGACGCTCCCGAGGGCATGCGGGTCGCCCTGGACCGGGTCCTCGGCCCGATCGGCGTACGCCGCGTCACGGCGACCGTCACGGGGATCGACACCGAAGCGCACGCCGTACGTGCCGTCGCCCGCACCGGGGAGGAACTGGAGCTGACCTACGACAGGTTGGTGCTGGCCGCGGGCAGCCGGCTCGTCCGGCCCGACCTCCCCGGCGCGCGGCATGTCTTCGACGTCGACTCCCTGCCCGCGGCGGCCGCCCTCGACCACCACCTCCGGCGGCTGCCCGACCAGGCGCCGTCCCAGGGCCGCTACACCGCCGTGGTGGTCGGTGCCGGCTTCACCGGCGTGGAGCTGGCCACCGCGCTGGGCGAGCGTCTGGAGGCGATCTCCGGCGCCCGGGGCGCGACCGGGGAAGCCCGGGTCGTGCTGGTCGACCTCGCCGACGTCGTGGGACCGGAACTCGGCCCGGGTCCGCGCCCGGCCATCCTCGACGCGCTCGACGAGCTGAAGGTCGAACGGCGGCTGGGACGCACCGTGGCGTCGGTCACCGGCCGGGACATCACCCTCTCGGACGGCGAGGTCATCCCCGCGGCGACCGTCGTATGGACGGCCGGCATGGCGGCGAGCGCCCTCACCGCCGAGATCCCCGGTGAACGCGACCGGCTGGGACGGCTGAGCGTGGACGAGTACCTGCGGGTGACCGGAGTGCCCGACGTCTACGCCGCCGGTGACACCGCGCTCGCCGCCGCCGACGACGGGCGCACCACCACGCAGTCGTGCCAGCACGCTCTGCCCATGGGCAAGTTCGCCGGTCACAACGTGGCCGCCGACCTCCTCGGCACCGCACCGCTGCCCTTCACCCCGGACCCCTACGTCACCTGCCTGGACCTCGGTCCGGCCGACGCCGTCTACACGGAGGGCTGGGAGCGCGGGGTCGCGCTGACCGGGCCGGAGGCGAAGGCGCTCAAGAAGAAGATCAACGAGATCTGGATCTACCCGCCGGCCGACGACCCGGAGCAGCTGCTGGCCCAGGCGGGCCGCTTCTCCAACGGCTGACAGCCGGGGCGGTGCCCGGGATCCCCGGCGCGCGGGGGCGGTCTCGGGCCTCGCGTACCGGGAATCCCGGGCGGGGCGGACGGGTCAGGCCCGCCCGTGTGCCTCCTGGGAGCGGCGGGACAGCGCGTCGATGACCACGGCGGCGAAGAGCACCCCGCCCGTGATCATGAACTGGACCGCGGCGGGTGTGTCCGTGATCGCCATGCCGGAGGCGATCGACTGGATGACCAGCATGCCGAGCACCGCCGACCAGGTGGAGCCGCGTCCGCCGAAGAGGCTGGTACCGCCGATGACGGCCGCCGCGATGGCGTTGAGCAGCAGCACCCCGGAGCCCGAACTCTGGCTCACCGAGGTGATGCGCGAGGCCAGGAAGAGTCCGCCGACCGCCGCCATGGTGCCCGAGACCGCGAGCACCGCGGTCTGCACCCGTGTCACGTGGAGGCTGGCGCGACGGGCCGCCTCGATCCCGCCGCCGAGCGCGTAGATCTGCCGTCCGTAGTGGGTGCGGCGCAGGACAATGTCGAGCCCGGCCACCACCACCAGGAAGATCAGCAGGGCGAGCGGCAGGCCCTGGAAGCGGTTGAGCAGATACGCGGTGGCGAACGCGATCACCGCGAGCCCGCCCGCGCGCACCACGATGAACTGGAGCGAGCGGTGCGGCATGTGGGCGGCCATCCGGCGCCGCCGGTCCTGGTGGGACACGAGGAAGACGATGCCGACGGCGACTGCCGCCAGCCCGTACGCGACGGCGTCCTGGGTGAAGTAGTAGCTGGTCAGGTCGGCGACGAGCCCGTTCTCGTCGAGGTTGATCGTGCCGCTGGTCCCCAGGATGTAGAGCATGAGGCCGTTCCAGGTGAGCAGCCCCGCGAGCGTGACGACGAACGCAGGCACCCGGGTTCTGGCGAAGGAGTAGCCCTGCACGGTTCCCGCCGCCGTGCCGGCGAGCACCGCGACGATGAGGGCGATCCATTCGGGCACGCCGTTGTTCACGTTCAGTACGGCGAAGACGGCCGCCGCGAGCCCGCTGACCGAACCGACCGACAGATCGAGCTCGCCGAGCAGCAGCACGAAGACGATGCCGACCGCGATCAGCCCCGTGCCGACGATGTCCACGCTGAGATTGGACAGGTTCCGGGGCGAGAGGAAGTTCTCGTTGAGGGACTGGAAGGTGATCCAGACGACGGCGAGGACGAGGACCACGGGGAGCGAGCCCAGTTCACCGGCCCGCAGCTTGCGCCGGGAGAAGGCGGCCCAGCTCTCCACGGCACGGGCACAGCTGTCCATGGCGCGGGCGAGCGTCTGTCCGCGATCCGCCTGACGGGCCTCGGGGGCGGGTGCGGCGGCTTCGGTCCGCGGGTCGTCCGCCGTGTCGCGCGTCCCTTTCACCATCCCGCCTCCTGGTGGGCCGGCCGCCGGGGCGCGTTCTCCGTCGCCCCGGTGATGGAGGAGATGATCTGTTCCTGGGACGCGGTGTTGACGTCGAAGAAGCCGTTGTTGCGCCCGAGCCGCAGCACGGCGGCCCGGTCCGCGAGCGCCTTGACGTCGCCCATGTTGTGGCTGATGAGCAGGACGCCCAGACCGCGGTCGCGCAGCTGGTCGACGAGGTCCATCACCTCGGTGGTCTGCTGGAGTCCCAGTGCCGCGGTCGGTTCGTCCAGGAGGAGCAGCCGCGGGTCGCCGAGCAGGGAACGGGCGATGGCGACCGTCTGCCGCTGCCCGCTGGACAGCGACACGACCGGGGCGCGCAGCTCCGGGACGCCCCGGGTCAGCTGCTCCAGCAGGTGCAGGGTACGGCGCTCCATCTCCATCTCGTCGAGGAACCCGAACCTGCGGATCTCACGTCCGAGGAACAGGTTGCCGACGACATCGAGATTCCCGCACAGCGCGAGGTCCTGGAAGACGGTGGCGATGCCGAGATCCCGGGCGTCGTTGGGGCGCCTGATGTGGACCGTGCGGCCCTCCCACTCGATGACGCCCCGGTCCGCGGGAGTGACCCCGGAGATCACTTTGATCAGGGTGGACTTGCCGGCCCCGTTGTCGCCGAGGAGGGCGACGACCTGGCCGGCGTGGATCTCCAGTTCGATGTCGACGAGGACCTCGACGGCGCCGTAGCGCTTGCACACACCGTGCAGCGCCAGCAGTGGGGGAGCGGACACGGAGACGATCTCCTTCCCGTGGATCCGGACGGGGTCGCACCGGATGTCAGGTCAGCCCGGCCGAGGTGCACGCGGCTTCGAGCGGGGGGGTGCAGATCTGCTCGACCGTGTACACCCCGTCCTTGACCAGGGTGTCCTTGATGTTGCCGACGGTCACGGACACCGGGGTGAGCATGACGGCCGGAACCCGCTGCCCACCGCGCGTCGTCACCTCGTCCCGGGCCACCCGGTCGAGGCTCTCTCCGCGGGCCGCGGCCACCGCCATGGCGGCGCCGGCGGCGGCCTCGGGTTCGAACGGCTTGTAGACGGTCATGTACTGGTCCCCGCCGACGATGCGCTGTACGGCGCCGAGCTCGGCGTCCTGCCCGGTGACCGGGGGCACCGGGTCCACCTTGTTCGCCTTGAGGGCGGCGATGCTGCCCGCGGCGAGGCCGTCGTTGGCGGCGTAGACCCCCTGGATGTTGTCGACGCCGAGCGCGGCGATGGCGCCCGACATGTTCAGGTGGGCGGCCTCGGGCCGCCACTGGAGGGTGTCGTACTCCTTGCCGATCCTCACCTTCCCCGTGAGGACGTCCAGGGCGCCCTTCTTGAAGAGCACCGCGTTGGGGTCGCTGGGGTCGCCGTTCATCATGACGATCTGGGCGCCGGGCACCTCGTCGCCCATGGCCGTCAGCAGTGCCCTGCCCTGGAGCCTGCCGACCTCCTCGCCGTCGAAGGAGGCGTAACCCGAGATCGGGCCCTCGGCGAGGCGGTCGTAGGCGATGACGGGGATGTCGGCCTCGACGGCCTTCCTGACCGAGGCGGCGAGCGACCTGGAGTCCACCGCCACCAGCAGGATGGCGTCGACGCCCTTGGTGATCAT
Source organism: Streptomyces sp. NPDC057623 (assembly GCF_042800355.1). NCBI lineage: Bacteria > Bacillati > Actinomycetota > Actinomycetes > Kitasatosporales > Streptomycetaceae > Streptomyces > Streptomyces sp. NPDC057623. The sequence continues at coordinate 75,855 of NZ_JBHVGZ010000007.1, read as the reverse complement.
CGAGTTCATCTGCGCCTGCTGCATGGCCACATCGCCCTTGGCGTTGGCCTGCTCGATCGTGCAGTCACCGCACCGTTCCTTGATCTCCTTGTCGAGCAGGGGCTTGTCCCGGGTCTCCCAGCGGGCCGTGGTGGCGTCCGGCAGAAGCACCCCGATCATCGGTGCGCTCCCGTCGGCGGGATCGCTCTCCCCGTCCGTCCCGCAGGCCGCGAGGGCTACGGCCGTAGAAACCGCGGTCAGGGCGAGCACCGCGTTCCGTATGCGGGCCTTCATGTGAGAGACCTCCCTTGTCCTTCGCCCGGCGTGGCGAGGAGGCGCTCATGGTGTCGACGACGCTTGGGCGGGTTCGGAGCCGACCCGGGCGCGAGGGCCGGGTTCTGGCATGCCGCGCCTACAGCCGGGCAGAACGCCGGCAGTCGACGGATGGCCATGATGGCGGTGCCGGACATCCGGCTCGAACGTGCGGCGTGGACGTGGCAGGGCGACCACGTGGTCAGTCTGACACCGGCCGGGGTGATCTGCGAACGCAGCGACGGCGTCCCGTGGAGCGAGGAACCGGCGACCTGATATGTCCGGCTCATCCATATATGCGATTCTGGTGTGTGGAAGCGACCGGGGCGGCGCGAGGTGGTGCCCCGATCCCCTTCGGCTCCTCCGGCACGGACGGGAGGTTGGTTGCGGACATGCCTCATGACGGCCGTGCCCGGACCGGAGTTTCGGCGCCGGGGGCAGTGGAGGTCGGCACCGCAGACACCGGTTCACCGCCTACGGAGCCGGAGGCCGTCACGAGCGACCGCGCCCTGACCTTCGCCGGAGCGGCGCTGGCGGCGATCTACGCCCCCACTGCCGGGGACGAGGAGCTTCAGCTGCTGGAAACGGTCGGCGGCACCCCCGAGTACCGGCTGCCGGACCGGCTCGCCGTGGCGGGTGGCTCCGCGGCGACCCACGCCTTCCGTACCGACCGGCCACTGTGGCTGAGCGCCGCGGCCCTCGCCTCCTATCCCGTGGGCGCGCCCACGCCCCCGCGCGCCAGGTCGGCGTCGCTCGGCGCGCTGCCCCTGGAGAGGGAGGGCACCCGGCTGGGCTGCCTCGTCGTCGTGGGGGCCTCCGCCGACGGCTTCGACGCCGGGCAGCAGCGCTTCCTGGAGCGGTACGCCGACGCCGTCGCCGGCCTGCTGCTGGCCGAGTCCGGCCGGCCCGCGCAGCCCGCCCTGCTGAGCCGCGCCCTGCGGAGTCTGCGCGTCGGCACGTTCGTCCTGGTGCCGGACACCGGCCTGATCGAGGCGGACGGCACGCTCCTCGAACTGGTCGGCACCACCCCGGACGACTTCGACGGCAAGGCGGACACCCTGCTCGCGCACGCCCTCCCGGAGGACATGCCCGCGTTGATGTCGGTCCTGGAACCCTCCACCCAGGCGCCGGGCCGGCGGGAGCTGGAGTTCCGGGTCCGCTGCCCCACCGGGGAGATGCGCTGGCTGAGCCTGATCTGCCGGGTGATGGCGCACACCGACGAACAGCCGGAGCAGGTGCTGGGTGTGGTCACGGCCACCTCGGTCAAGAGCCGCAGCGCCGACGACGTCTCCCGGATCCAGTGGCTGACCGCCGTACTCGACGACGCCCTGACGGTCCGTGACGTCGGCCGCGTGGCGGTCGCCGCGCTGCGTGAGCCGCTGGGCGCCGACCGGGTGGCGCTCGCCGACGTCCGGGACGACCGGCTCGTGGTCACCCTGCTGGATCCGCCCCAGCCCGACGTCTGGCCGGAACTGTGGCGCGCCCAGTGGCGTTCCGAGTGGCCCGACGCACCGGTCAGTGCCCTGCCCACCCTGCAACTGGCCCTGCGGGACGGCCGTATGGATCTCTGGCCCGCCGGCACCGCCCTCGAACCGGGACTCGCCGGTATCGGCCCCGGCGGGCTGGCCGTCCTGCCGCTCCCGGCCAAGGGACGGGTCGCCGGGGTGTGCCTGGTCGGCTGGGACCAGCCGCACGAGTTCATCCCCGAGGAGAGGTCCCTGCTGACCGCCACCGCGGCGCTGATCGGACAGGCCCTCAAACGGGCCCACGCCTACGACGCCGAGCAGGAACTCGCGACGATGCTCCAGCGCAGTCTGCTGCCCCGTCGCCTGCCCGAACTGCCCGGCGGTACGGCCGTCGCCCGCTACCTGCCCGCCCGGCGGGGGCTGCAGGTGGGCGGCGACTGGTACGACGTCATCGCCCTGTCCGAGGACCGGGTGGCGCTGGTCATCGGTGATGTGCAGGGACACAGCGCCGGAGCCGCGACGATCATGGGCCAGATGCGGACGGCGGTCAGGGCGTACGCGGTGGAGGGCCACCCGCCCGACGTGGTCGTCTCCCACGCCAACCGCCTCCTCGTCGGCATGGAGACCGACCTCTTCGCCACCTGCTGCTATGTCGAACTGGACATGGAGGAGGGCAACACCCTGGTCGTCCGGGCCGGCCACCTCTCCCCGCTGCTGCGCCACCCCGACGGCAGCACCGAGGAGGTGGAGGTCGAGGGCGGCCCCCCGCTGGGGGTTCTCGCGGAGGCGGAGTTCCCCATGACCGCGGTCACCCTGACGCCGGGCACGGTGCTCACCCTGGTCACCGACGGTCTGGTCGAGGCCGCCGACCTGCCCCTGGACGTGGGCATGGAACGGACCCGCACCGCGCTCGCCGCGGCCGACCCGGCGGATCCGGCGCGGATGGCCGACGATCTGCTCGGCGACATCGGCCGTCGCGAGGACGACGTGGCGCTGTTGCTGCTGCGCTACGACGGCATGAAGACCCGGCCCATCCGGGCCGGCTGGGTGGTGTGGCGACTGCCCGACGCGGTCATGCACGCACGGCGCTTCACCGCGCGCACCCTGCGCCGGTGGAAGGTCGAGGAAGCGGCCGACGCGGTGCTGCTCGTGGTGTCCGAACTGGTCACCAACGCCCTGGTGCACACCCAGGGGTCGGTCCGCCTCGACCTGATGCTCCGCGGCGACCGGGTCCGGGTCTATGTGAGCGACTCCTCGCCACGCGCGCCCGCCAAGCCGGTCATCGTGGACTGGGAGTCGACCGGCGGCCGGGGCCTGCTGCTGGTCGAAGCGGTGTCGGACTCCTGCGGCTCGATGCCGGTGGCCGGGGGAAAGCAGGTGTGGAGCGAGGTCACCGTGCCGCGGGACGACCCCGCTCCCGCCGACTCGAAGCTCTGAACGGAACGAGGCGAGCTGCGATGAGGACCCGTAAGCTGCACGTCGTCGCGGCGCTCGTCGCGGGACTCATGACGGTGCCCCTGGCCGCCTGCGGCGAGGAAGGCGGAGCGGGCGCGGAGAGCTTCACGGTCGGCCTGCTGCTCCCGAACCGGGTGACCCCGCGCTGGGAGCATTCCGACAAGCCGCTGATCCAGCAGCGGCTCAAGGAGCTGTGTGCCGACTGCACCATGGTCTATGCCAACGCCGAGGGGGACGTGGCCAGGCAGCGGCAGCAGGTGATCTCCATGATCACCAACGGGGCGAAGGTCCTGATCCTCGACCCCGCCGACAGCAAGGCGGTGCGCTCCTCGATCCAGGAGGCCAAGCGGGCGGGTGTCCCGGTCATCGCGTACGACCGCCTCGCCGAAGGCCCGATCTCGGGCTTCGTCAGCTTCGACGGCGACCAGGTCGGCCGGCTTCAGGGCGAGGGGCTGCTGAAGGCCATGGACGAGAGGGGGAGGGGCCGGACCGTCGTGATGATGAACGGCGATCCGAGCAGCGCCAACGCGGCGTGGTTCCGTGAGGGAGCGATGTCCGTCATCGCGGGCAAGGCGAAGATCGCCAGGTCGTACGAGACCGCAGGCTGGAGCCCGGAGAACGCCCACGCCAACATGTCCGCCGCGATCTCCGCCCTCGGCGCGGACCGCATCGACGGCGTCCTGGCGGCCAACGACGCCATCGCCGCCGGCGTCATCTCCGCCTTCAAGAAGGCCGGCGTCAGGGACATCCCTCCGGTCACCGGCCAGGACGCCGATCTGGAGGCCGTGCGGCGCATCGTCAAGGGCGAGCAGTACATGACGGTCTTCAAACCGTTCGAGAAGGAGGCCGCGGCCGCCGCCGCCATGGCCGTCGCCGTGGGAAGCGGCGACGGGGCCGACGACGTCGCGACGACGGCGATCGACAGCCCGACCACCGAGGACATCCCGTCCATCCTGCTCACCCCGAAGGAGGTGACGGCCGACAACGTGCGTCAGACGCTCGTCGACGGGGGCCGGTTCACCATCGAGCAGATCTGCATCCGGCCGCTCCGCGCAGCCTGCGCCGAGATCGGCCTCACCGGATAGCGACCCAGGGAGGTCAGCCATGAAGACCGGAGCCTCGGACTACGACCGCTGGCTGTACTCGCACACCCCCTCCCAGGCCGAGGGCGAACGTGACGAACCCGCGGAGCGCAAGGGCATGGAACAGCACCCGGACGTCCCCAGGACCGAGCCCTCCCAGGCCGAGGGAGAGAGGGTGGACGACCTCGGGACTCCGTGATCACCGACACACGGTCGACAGGGGGATCCGGCTGGACCCGACGTCGGTCGGCACGCATACTTTGAACATGTTCAGAAAAGGGGGAACTGACAATGCGTGAACCGACCGCCGCGGCCCAGCAGGACTCACCCGCGGTCGCCCTGGGACCCACCGCTCTCGCCTTCGGCGTCATCGCCGCCCTGACCTCGTTCGTCATCTCGCCGTTCGCTCTGATCGCCGGCGGCCTGGCCGTCACCTTCGGCGCGGCGGGCATGCACTACGCCCGTCAGGGCGTCGGCCGTATGTGGCCCGCCGCGCTCGGTACCGTGCTCGGAACCGTCGGCCTGCTCGGCATCGCCGCCCTCTTCGGGGCGTTCGGCGCCTAGCTAGCCCGTCTGTTCGCCCGACGGCGAGGAGAGCGGGACGCCCAGGCCCACCGGGGTGCCGAAGTTCGGCGTGCCGTCGGCGTTCCAGGTGAACTTCTGCGCCCTGGTACTGCGGTTCATGTCGCAGCCACCGCTCGCGGAGCTGTTGGCGTGGTAGACGATCCAGTCCTCCGTCCCGTCGGGCGACTTGAAGAAGCCGTTGTGGCCCGGTCCGTACACGCCGCTCGCGTTGGACCGCTGGAAGACCGGGTTCGGGGACTTGACCCAGGAGGCGGAGTCGAGCGGGTCACCACCGTTGTAGGTGAGCATCCCCAGCTTGTAGTCGGGCGTCGAGCAGTGGCTCGCGGAGTAGACGATGAACGTCTTCCCGCCCCGCTGGAGCACCTCGGCGCCCTCGTTGACCGCGCCGCCCACCGTCTCCCAGCTGTAGGTCGGGGTGGACAGGACACGCCGGGTGCCGCTCGCCGTCCACGGGTTCGACAGCGGCCGTATGAACATCGGCTGAGAGCCGTTGTAGAAGGTGCCCAGCAGATAGAGCCGGCCGTCGAGTTGCAGGATGCCCGGGTCCAGCTCCCAGGTGTTGTCCTGGGTCGGGTCGAGCAGGTCGGCCTTGAAGGTGTAGGGGCCCATCGGGTCCAGGCCGGCGCTCTCCAGCACATGGATCCGCTGGGTGCCCAGGTCGAAGGGCTCCCGCCCGGCCGTGTAGTAGAAGTACCAGCGCTTGCCGTTCGGGCCGTCGAGCAGATGGAACTCCGGGGCCCACATCGTGCCCGCCCCGTTGGGCCGGGTCAGATTGAAGATCACCTGTTCTGGGGCGGTGGCGAGTCCTCCCAGGGTGCGGGACTTGCGCATGGTGACCGTCGAGTTCCAGGTCGTGGTGGCGAGGTAGTAGGACCCGTCGTGGTACGTCAGCCACGGGTCGGGCCCGCGCTGGGCGAGCGGGTTGGTGAAGGTGCCCGGACCGGTACCGCCGCCGGTGAACGCGGGCAGCCGCCACACCCTGCCGCTCGACGCGGAGCACGGCAGCTGGACGAGGGTGGTGTTCGAGGCCGACGAACCGCCGCTCGGGGCCACGCACTTGCCGGAGCCGACCGACACCAGGTTGAAGGTCTTGTCGGTACCGGAGACCGTCACGGGCACGAGCCGCCACCGCTGGTTCGTCCCGTCGTGGCAGGGCCACTGGATGATCGCCGCGTTGTCCGCCGTGGACGCGCCGTGGACGTCGACGCACTGGCCCGACTGCGTGGTGATCGTGTACGTGTCGCTCGTACCGGCGACCGGCGTGTAGGAGAAGCTCTGGTTCGCGCCCGAGGAGCAGGTGAAGGCGCGCAGCTGGGTGCCGTTGGACGTCGAACCGCCCGGCAGATCCAGGCAGTTGCCCCCGTTGGGGTTCACTCCTGTCGAGGTGAAGGCGACGGCGGCGGAGGCGGGCGGCGCCACCAGGAAGGCGGCCGCCAGAGTCAGCGCGGCGAGGAGCGCGGAGAGGTATCCGGATCGGGTCACGGGCCGTACACCTTTGCTTCGAGGAGGCCGACGGAGTTGGTGCCGTTGCTCGTGAGCAGCACCCGCAGCCGCGTGGTGTCGATGGCGGTGAAGGTGACGCTGTTGTACTGGTTCCCGGCCAGCGGATAGCCGCTCGCGCCCGGTACGTCGACGTAGGCGCTGCCGTTCCAGTACTGGAGCTTCCAGGAGGCGGGCAGGTCGATGCCCTGGTCGTCGTCGAAGAAGTACACGTCGGCCTTGCCGATGGTCCTCGCCGACGGCCAGGTCAGCTCGGCCCACTGCCGGCCCGTCTCCGGCCAGGTCCCCCAGCGCGGGTTGACGGTGTCGTTGGACGAGGGCGGGTCGATCCCGTCGTTGACCGCGGTGACGCTCTCCCAGGGGGAGGTGTACGACGCGGTCGCGGTCGCGGAGGTCGCCTGGTTGGCCGGGGGCTGGACGCCGCCCCGGTTGTACACCTTGACCTCGGTCAGGCCCGTCCGCGCGCCGGAGGCGTTGGTGGCCAGGACCCGGACACGCTGGGCGTCGATCGCCGGGAACCGCACCAGGTTGTAGTTGGCGCGCGGCGCGGCCGGACTCCTGGTCTGGCTCGGGACGTCCACCCATGAACTGCCGTTGAAGTACTGGACGGTGTACGCGGACGGCGCCCGGTAGGTCGTGCTCGCCGGGCGGCTGTCCTTGAAGTACAGGCGCACCTCGTTGAGGGTGCGGGCCGTGCCGAGGTTCAGCTCGTACCAGTCCTGGGCGGCCGATCCGCCGGCACCCCAGAACGGCTCGTTGGTGGGGTAGCCGTCGACCGCTCCGGCGGCGCTGCTGCCGGAACCGGTGGAGGAGGCGGACACGGTGGCCCCGGCGGCGAGGTTGGTCAGGTCGGCGGTCAGGTCGACGCCGGCCTTGGCGAGCATGTCGACCATTCTCGGGCTGTCCTGCACGACCTGGTTCGGCGCCTTGAGCCCGGGCACGGCCGTGTGGTGGGTGACCGTGCCGCTGGTGGTCACGTCGCCGGTGGCCGGATCCCAGGTGAAGGGCACCAGCGAGCCGACCGTGGCGACCCGGTTGCCGTTGACGTAGATCGAGTAGCCCTCGGGGATGCCGGGATAGCGCACCACGCCGTCGGACGGGTCGTCCCAGACGACCGACAGGTCCGCGCCCCGGTAGCGGAGGTTGTTGACGGTGAAGTGGGACCAGCCGATGTCGATCGGGGAGAGCTCGACCTTGGCGTCGCTGCGCGGCCGCAGGCCCGCCACGTCCTCGATCACCGTCCAGTTGCTGCTGCCCAGGATGTTGTGGTGGATCCAGGAGCGGTAGTCGATCGAGTTGCCGTTCCAGTCGGCCCAGAACTCGTTGGCGTCCGGCCACTGCGTGTTGCCGCCGACGTACTGGGCCCAGGTGTTCCAGTACAGGAGCTTCTTGTAGTCGGTCGCGTTCATCCAGGAGTTGGGGTAGTTGCGCAGCACCGAGGAGTAGAGCCGGAACTGGACGGTCGAGTTGATGGTGGAGAAGTTGTTGGAGCCGGGCTCACCCGCGTCCGCCGCCGCCTTCTTGTCGACCTGGTTGGCCGTGTAGAAGGGGAAGACCGGGTACTGCGCCGGGTCGTCGTACAGGCGCAGGGCCTGCCGGTACGTCGCGGTGTTCGGGACGGCTCCGACCGAGAACGGGTAGTAGTTGTTGATCTCCTTCCACGGCACCCATTCGTTGGTCGACTTCAGCCGGTGCTCGAACAACTGCCGGTTCGGGTTCCACAGCACGTTGACGATCGCGTCCTTGATCTGCGTCGCGAGCGTGCGCATCTCGGTCGCCTTGGCCGTGTTGCCGATCGCCTCGTAGGCATGCGCCGCGGCGAGCGCGCCGCTGTACTGGTAGGCCGACTCGGCGCGGTCCATGTTGCCGGGCTTCCAGTGGAAGGAGACCGCGTCGGCGTCGTTGCCGGTCAGCGCGCCCCAGTCGTACTCGATGAGCTTGTTGTTGTCGTGGTCGTAGTGGGCGAGCTGGCCCTTGACGTCACCCTCGGCGTAGCGGGCGAGGTTGGCGGCGATGCCCGGCTGGCCGCCGTGGATCTGGTAGCTCTTCCAGGCCGCCTCGGCGATGTACTGCGTGTAGCTGTTCGACCAGTTCTCCGGGTCACCCGGGTTGTCGAGGAAGCGGCCGCCCTTGGAGGTCTGGCCGACGCTCAGCCAGTCGCCGTACGCGTAGGAGGGGTCGCGCAGGTACTTGAGGTCGTCGATGTGCATGGGCTGGGTGAGCGCGATCGCGTTGTTGTAGCCGAGGACGCCCTCGGTGGAGGTGGGGAACTGGAAGGTCTGCCCGGGGATGTCGGCGTCGAGGTGGTTGAAGCGCATCAGCCACCAGCGGTAGTAGATGTTCTTCTTGATCGCGGGCTCGGGCACGTCGATGTAGGGCACGTTCCGCGCCCACCACTGGTTGTAGGCCCGGACATGGGTGGCGAAGGCGGTCGAGGGGGAGTAGCCGGCGTAGGCGTCGTACTCCGTGCGGGACTCGGGGATCTCGTCGGTGACGAAGCCCATCACCACCTTGGCGGTGACCGTGGCGCCGGGCGCGATCGTCACCGAGCGGTCGAGGCCGCCACCGGAGGCCGTGAACCCGTCGCCGGTGAGCCTCGGGCGCAGGGTGGTGAGGTTGTTGTAGGCGTTCACCTGGCCGGTCAGCTCACTGCCGGTGCCCGTGGTGGCATACGGCGAGGTGGCCCGTAGCCGCACGGTGGTCGAGCCGCTGCCGTTGTTCCTGATCGACAGGTTGGTCACCGCGACGTTGTTGTCGGTGATGAACTTGGTCTGGTCGACCGTGACCGAGCCGGCCGTGTGCACGCTCTTCCAGTGGCTCGGGGTCTGCCGGCGCTGGGAGACCTGCTCGGTGAAGGTGCCCGGGGTGATCGCGACGGTGTAGGCGTTGTCGCCGGTGATGCTCTCCCAGTAGGCGACCTTGCCGCCGAACCCGAGCCGGGCGGGGTCGTGTTCCTTCATGAAGAGCGCGCGGCCCCGGCTCATCAGCCAGGGCCCGGCGGGGTCGTCGCCCGAGCGGGCCAGCAGGCGGTCCATCCAGAAGTCGGTGCCCGAGCTCTCCGCGTCGTAGATGGCCTTCATCATGTCGCCGGACGTGTGGGCGACGGGCGGCGCCGGGATCGCGGGGCCGCTGAAGGCGGGGAACCCGATGGTCTGCGCGGCATGGGCGGGGGCCGCGGTGATGACGGAACAGACCAGGAGGGCCAGGGCGAGCAGGAGATGTCGTGCGCGGGGCTCTGTTCGTCTTCGCATCGGGCTCCCCTTTGCTGAAACGACCTAAAAGGTTTTCGCAACGTAGGAGCGGACTGATGGAGTGTCAAGAGAGGTCGCTGGGACCTGAGTTCACCGGACGAACGGTTCAGGACAGGGGAGCCGTGGATCCCCTGATCGCCACACGGCAGGGCAGCGTCTCGACCCCGGAGCGCGGTGCCCCACCGGCTATGGCGCCGAACAGGGCCTGCGCGGCCGCGCGGCCGACCTGTTCCAGGTTCATGTCGACGCTGGTCAGCAGCGGACGCGAACCGGAGGTCAGCACCCGCCAGTTGTCGAACCCCATGACCGCCACGTCCTCCGGCACCCGCTGACCGCGCTCGCGCAGGACGTCCATGACGCCCCGCGCGATCTGGTCGCTGCCGCACAGCACGGCGTCCACATCCGGATGCCGGTCGAGGAGCAGCGCGGTGGCCGCCCGCCCCCAGCCCTCCGACCACGCCCCGAACCGCGGCTCGTCGACCAGGGCCAGACCCGCGTCGGCGAGCGCGGCACGGGCCCCGTCCGCCCGGTCCCGGGCCGCGAGGTAGCCGGGGTCGCCGCTGATGTGCGCGATCCGGGTACGACCGCAGGTCAGCAGGTGCTGCACGGCGATCCGGCCGGCGTCGACGTTGTCGGGGACGATGGACAGGTCCGCCGGATCGTCCGACGGGGCGTACGCGTACACGACGGGAACCGGCAGCTCACGGCCCAGGGACGGGCGCGGATCGGTGCGGCTGCCGACCACTATCAGCCCGTCGACCCGGCGCCCCAGCAGCGCGCGCACGTGGTGCTGCTCGCGGATCGCGTCACCGCGGGCGTCGCACAGGAACACCGCGACCTCGCCCGCGCCGAAGGCGTCCTCGGCGCCCATCAGGATCGGGATGCCGAACCTGCCCTCCAGGTCGCTGGTGAGCAGGCCGACGGTCCCCGTCCGCCCGGCGAGCAGCCCGCGGGCCAGCTGGTTGGGCCGGAACGACAGCCGCTCGGCCGCCTCGACGACCCGCTGCCGGGTCTCGGCGCGCACCTGGCTGCGGCCGTTGAGGGCCTTGGACGCGGTGGCGACGGACACGCCCGCCAGCCGGGCGACGTCGGTGAGGGTGGCGGTGTGCGAACGCGAGGGGCCGGCCGGTGGTGTCATGCGTGTCTCCTGTCTCGCATCACGTGCGTAAACCGTACGCGAGAATTTTCGGCCGCCCACCTGAAGTCGTTGTTCTGCACAGGGGATTGACGGGCCTTCAGCTCGGACCTAGCTTGCTGAAAGCCTTTTCGGCTCGTTTCTTCCGAGTGTTCGTCACGGAGGGGGATCGTCATGGGGAGCCCGACCGCATCACCTGGACCCGTCCGCCGCCTCGGCACCGCGGCCGTGGCCCTGATCGCCGCCGTGGCACTGGCCACGGCCTGCGGGTCGGGGGACGGCGGTTCGAGCGGCGGTGGCGGCAAGGCCGCGGACGCGAAGGGCGTCGACGACGGCACCACCCTGACGATGTGGACGCGCGCCGCGACCCGGCCGCAGAGCGAGGCCCTCGTCAAGGCGTACAACGCGAGCCACGAGAACAAGGTCGAACTCACCGTCATCCCCACCGACGACTACCAGGCCAAGGTCGGTGCCGCCGCCGGTTCCCGCGACCTGCCCGACCTGTTCGCCTCGGACGTCGTGTTCGTGCCGAACTACACCTCCAGCGGCCTCTTCACCGACCTCACCGAACGCATCGACGCGCTGCCCTTCGCCGACGACCTGGCCCAGTCGCACATCAAGGCCGGGACGTACGAGGACAAGAAGTACGTCGTGCCGCACACCCTCGACCTGTCGGTGCTCTTCTACAACAAGGACCTCTACCGGCAGGCGAAGCTCGACCCCGAGAAGCCGCCCGCCACCCTCGCGGACTGGGACCGGCAGGCGCGCGCCGTGGACGCGCTGGGCGGGGGCGTCGACGGCACGTTCTTCGGCGGGAACTGCGGCGGCTGCGGAGTCTTCACCTGGTGGCCGTCGATCTGGGCCGCCGGGGACGACGTGCTGAACGAGGACGGAACCGGGGCGACGCTCGACTCCGCCACCGCCAAGAAGGTCTACGACACCTATCGGGGCTGGGTGGACGACGACATCGTCGCCCCCGGCGCCCGCGACGAGACCGGCGCGACCTGGACCGGCGTCTTCCCGAAGGGCAAGGTCGGCGTGATGCCGATGCCGTCCACCACCCTGGGCCTGATGCCCAAGGACCTCGACCTCGGGGTCGCGCCCATCCCCGGGCCCGACGGCGGCCGGTCCACCTTCGTCGGCGGTGACGCCATCGGTATCTCCGCCACCAGCGAGTCGGCCGACCAGGCCTGGAACTTCCTCGCCTGGTCCCTGGGCGACGAGGCACAGGTCGACGTGGTGGCCGCGCACAGGGACGTCGTGGCGCGCACCGACCTGGCATCCAACAAGTACTCCGACGCCGACCCGCGGCTGGTCACCATCAACGAGCTGGTGGCCGACGGCCGTACCCCGTACGCGCTGAAGTTCGGGCAGACGTTCAACGACCCCAACGGGCCCTGGCTGGCCCTGATGCGCGACGCCGTCTTCGGCGACGGGGCGTCCGTCGACAAGGACAACGACGCGGTCAGCGCCTCGCTCGCCGACTGAGCCCGCCTGTTCAGTTGACCGACCGACAGGAGTGGCATGCAGGTGAAGGCGTCCCGCAAGGTACAGGGGATCGGCTACGCCGCCCCCACCGCCGTGTTCGTCGCCGTCTTCTTCCTGCTGCCCCTGCTGCTCGTCGGGCAGATGTCCCTGAACGACTGGCCGCTGCTCGCGGGAGACCAGGGCGCCAACGCCCCCGAGAACTACACCGACGTCACCGACAGCCCGCTGTTCTGGCCCGCAGTCCGCTTCACCCTCTTCTACACCGCGATCGTCACCGTCGTCCTCCTCGGACTCGCGCTCCTCCTCGCCCTCCTGGTGCAGGAGTCCCGCCCCGGCGCGGGCTTCTTCCGCACGGTCTACTTCCTGCCCGGAGCCCTGGGCCTGGCCTCCGCCTCCCTGCTGTTCTGGGGCCTGTACAGCCCCACCACCGGACCGCTCAGCCATGCCCTGGAGAGACTCGGCCTCGTCGACGACCCGGTGTCCTTCCTCGGCTCGCCGACGGCCGCCCTGCTGTCGACGGTGTTCCTCGTCGTCTGGAAGTTCGCCGGCTTCTACATGCTGATCCTGCTCGTGGGCCTCCAGCGCATCCCCCACGAGGTGTACGAGGCGGCGCGGATCGACGGCGCGAGCCGCGGCCAGATCTTCCGCGGCATCACCCTGCCCCTGCTGAAGCCGTCCCTCGCCCTGTCCCTGCTGCTCTGCGTGACCGGATCGCTGCTCGCGTTCGACCAGTTCTTCGTCCTCACCAAGGGCGGGCCGGACAACAGCACCGTCACCGTCGTGCAGCTGGTCTACCGCGAGGCGTTCCAGCGCCTGGACCTCGGCACCGCGGCCGCCCTGTCGATCATCGTGCTGGCCGCGCTGCTCCTGCTCAACGTCCCCCAGTTCCGCGCACTGCGCCGCGCCGACGAGTCATGACCCACCCCGCCTTGAGGAGGGACACCGACGTGCTCACCCGAGCCCTCGGCCGGACGCCCTACTACGTCGTCGCCGGAGGTCTGGCCGTCATCTTCCTCTTCCCGCTGCTGTGGAACGCCTGGGCCTCGGTCAGCGCCCAACCGGGCACCTCCCAGGAGTCCGGCTACGGGCTGGGCAACTACCGCACGCTGCTCGACTACGACGCCGGCCTCGGCCAGTACCTCCTCAACAGCACCGTCGTCTCGGCGCTCACCGTCGCCCTGACCCTCGGCGTCTCCCTGCTCGGCGGCTACGCCTTCGCCCGCTTCGAGTTCCCGGGCAAGAACCTGCTGTTCCTGCTGACGCTGGCCATCCTCATGGTCCCGTACGCCACCCTCCTCATCCCGCTCTACGTCCTGCTCGGCCGTCTCCACCTGCAGAACTCGCTGATCGGGCTGAGCCTCGTACTGGCCATGTTCCAACTGCCGTTCGCCACCTTCATGATGCGGATCTCCTTCGAGGCGGTGCCGCGCGAACTGGAGGAGTCGGCGCTCGTGGACGGGTGCGGCACGGCGGGCGCGCTGCGCCGGGTGCTGCTCCCGGCGGTGAAGCCGGGTCTGATCACCGTCGGCCTCTTCGCGTTCCTCGCCGCGTGGAACGACTTCATCGCACCCCTGATCCTCATCTCGGACAGCGAGAAGGCGCCCCTGCCGCTGGCCGTCGCCAACCTGCGCCAGCAGAGCATGGGCGCCGTCGACTACGGGGCCACCGAGGCGGGCGTGGTGGTCCTCGCCGTGCCCTGTCTGCTCGTCTTCCTGCTGCTGCAACGGCACTACGTAAGGGGCTTCATGTCGGGCGCGCTGAAGGGATGAGCTGAAGGGATGATGCGTTGAAGGAGAACACGGAGGGCTCACCCGTCGTGCCGGTGGCACCGAGCCGCGGCCGACTGCGGCCGCTCGGGCTCGACGAGGTGCGGATCACCGGCGGTTTCTGGGCCCGCAGCCGCGAGGTCAACGCGACCGCCACGCTCGACCACTGCCGCGACTGGATGGAACGCGTCGGCTGGATCGGCAACTTCCGCGCCGCGGTCGAGGGACGCGTCCAACGCGACCGACGGGGACGGGAGTTCGCCGACTCCGACGTCTACAAACTGATCGAGGCCATGGCCTGGGCGGGCCGGCACGACAGCGAGGTGGCGGCCCTCACCGAGACCATCGCCCCCGCCCAGGAGCCGGACGGCTACCTCGGCACCGCCTTCGGCCGCCCCGGGCAGCAGCCCCGCTACAGCGACCTCGAATGGGGCCACGAGCTCTACTGCTACGGCCACCTGATCCAGGCGGGCGTGGCCCAGGCCCGCGCCGGTGGCGAGGGCGAGCTCACGAAGATCGCCCGCCGGGCCGCCGACCACGTGTGCGCCACCTTCGGGCGAGGCGGCATCGAGAGCGTCTGCGGACACCCGGAGATCGAGACGGCCCTCGTCGAGCTGGCCCGAGCGACCGGCGAACAGCGCTACCTCGACCAGGCCGCCCTGTTCGTCGACCGCCGCGGCCACGGCACGCTCGCCGACATCGAGTTCGGCCGCGCCTACTACCAGGACGACATCCCCGTGCGCGAGGCCACCGTCCTGCGCGGTCACGCCGTTCGCGCCCTCTACCTCGCCGCCGGAGCGGTCGACGTGGCCGTGGAGACCGGGGACGACGAACTGCTCGCGGCGGTCGTACGGCAGTGGGAGGCCACGGTCGCCCGTCGGACGTATCTCACCGGCGGCATGGGCTCGCACCACCGCGACGAGTCCTTCGGTGACGATTTCGTGCTTCCGCCCGACCGCGCGTACTCGGAGACCTGCGCCGGCGTCGCCTCCGTGATGCTCAGCTGGCGCCTGCTCCTCGCCACGGGCGAGCCGCGCTTCGCCGACCTCGCGGAGCGGACCCTGTTCAACGTCGTCGCGGCCTCCCCGTCCGAGGACGGCCGGGCCTTCTTCTACGCCAACACCCTGCACCGGCGTCGCCGCGGCACCGTTCCTCCGGCGGACACGGACAGCCCGCGCGCCGAATCGAGCCTGCGCGCACCCTGGTTCGCGGTGTCCTGCTGCCCTACGAACGTGGCGCGGACCCTGGCCGTGCTGCCCGCGTACCTGGCGACGGCGTCCGACGACGGAATCCAACTGCACCAGTACGCCGACGCGGAGATCACCACCGGCGGCATCGCTCTGCGGGTCCGCACCGACTATCCCCGCGGCGGGACCGTGTCCGTGCGCGTCGCCCGGTCCCCGGACCGGCCGTGGACCCTGTCGCTGCGCGTCCCGGCGTGGACGGAGGGCGCCACGGCCAGGCTGGTCGACGCGGACGGGACCCGCCGTACCGTCGCCCCGGGCACGGCCACTCTCACCCGCGCCTTCCGGCCCGGCGACGAGATCCGGCTCGAACTGCCCGTCGCACCGCGCTGGATCGAACCGGACCCCCGTATCGACGCGGTACGCGGCACGCTCGCCGTCCAGCGCGGCCCGCTGGTCTACTGCGCCGAGTCCGTTGACCTCCCGGACGGACAGGAGGTCGACGCCGTACGGGTGGATCCGGGCGCCGTTCCGGTGGACGGGCCGGACGGCACGGTCGTGGCGCCGGGTGAACTCGCCGCACCGGGAGAGCCACACGACCCGGCATGGCCCTACCGACCGCCGGGGCAGTCCGCGGTGCCCGCCGCCGAACGCGGCGGGGTCGTGCTGGTGCCCTACAACTCCTGGGCCAACCGCGGCCCTTCGACGATGCGCGTGTGGCTGCCGGCCACACCGCTTCCACGAGCCGACGCCGACGAGTCGACCGCCTGACGAGCTGACGAGACCATACGAAAGGAGACCGAGCATGTCCCAACCCCCCACCCGCAGACGCGTGTTGGGCATCGCCGCCGCCACGGCGGCCGCCGTCCCCCTCGCGCAGACGGCCACGCCGTCCCAGGCCGCGGCCCCGGTACCGCCGCCCACGTGGGCCGTACACCCCTTCCCCCTCGGCCAAGTCGCCCTCGGCGACGGTCTCTTCCGACGCAAGCGCGACCTGATGCTCGACTACGCACGGTCCTACCCGGCCGACCGCATCCTGGCCGTCTTCCGCGCCAACGCCGGGCTCGACACCCGTGGCGCCCGGCCGCCCGGCGGCTGGGAGACCTCCGACGGCAATCTGCGCGGCCACTACGGCGGCCACTTCCTCACCCTGCTCGCCCAGGCGTACGCCGACACCGGGGAGGCCGCCCTCAAGGCCAAGCTCGACTACCTGGTCTCCGCGCTCGACGAGTGCCGGCAGGCCCTGGCGGAGCACGGCGAGCCCAGGCCCAGTCACCCCGGCTATCTGGCGGCGTACCCGGAGACGCAGTTCGTCCTGCTGGAGAGCTACACGACCTACCCGACCATCTGGGCGCCGTACTACACCTGTCACAAGATCATGCGCGGCCTGCTCGACGCGCACACCCTGGCCGGGAACGCGCAGGCGCTGCGGATCGTCTCCGGGATGGGCGACTGGGTGCACAGCCGTCTCGGCCGGCTGCCCAGGGCCCAGTTGGAACGCATGTGGTCGATCTACATCGCCGGTGAGTACGGCGGGATGAACGAGGTGATGGCGGACCTGTACGCCCTCACCGGACGGCAGGAGCACCTCGCCGCGGCCCGCTGCTTCGACAACACGGCGCTGCTGGACGCCTGCGCCGACGACCGGGACATCCTGGAGGGCAGACACGCCAACCAGCACATTCCTCAGTTCACCGGCTACGTCAGGCTGTTCGACCACACCGGGGAGGAGACGTACGCCGCCGCGGCCCGCAACTTCTGGGGCATGGTCACCGGCACGCGGACGTACAGCCTGGGTGGCACGGGGCAGGGCGAGATGTTCCGTGCCCGGGGCGCCATCGCGGCCACCCTGGACGACAAGAACGCCGAGACCTGCGCGACGTACAACATGCTCAAGCTGAGCCGGCAGCTCTTCTTCCACGCTCCGGACCCGGCGTACATGGACTACTACGAGCGGGGCCTGACCAACCACATCCTCGCCTCCCGCCGGGACGCGCCCAGCACGAGCAGCCCGGAGGTGACCTACTTCGTCGGCATGGGACCGGGTGTCGTGCGCGAGTACGGCAACACCGGCACCTGCTGCGGCGGCACCGGCATGGAGAACCACACCAAGTACCAGGACTCGGTGTACTTCCGCTCGGCCGACGGGGACGCGCTGTACGTCAATCTCTACCTCGCCTCGACCCTGCGGTGGCCGGAGCGAGGCTTCGTCGTCGAGCAGGCCGGCGACTACCCGGCCGAGGGGGTCCGCACCCTGACCTTCCGGGAGGGCGGTGGCAGGCTCGACCTGAAGCTGCGGGTGCCCTCCTGGGCGACGGGCGGCTTCACGGTCGCGGTCAACGGCGTACGGCAACGAATCACGGCCACGCCCGGTACGTACCTCACCCTGAGCAGGAACTGGCGGAGCGGCGACCGGGTCGGCATCACCGCCCCGTACCGGCTGCGCGTCGAGCGGGCCCTGGACGATCCCGGCGTGCAGTCGCTGTTCTACGGGCCGGTCCTGCTGGTCGCCCGGAGCGAGGCGGCGCAGTTCCGCGCGTTCTCCTTCTACAAGGACTTCACGCTCCGCGGCGAGCTCGCCGACGCCGTCGCACCCGAGGGCCGCCCGCTGCACTTCACCACGCACGGACTGACCCTCGCCCCCTTCCACGTCGCGGACGCCACCCGCTACCACGCCTACTTCAGGCGCGCCGAACCCGTCGTCGTGTTCGGAGCGAGCGACTCGGGCGTACCGAACCGCGCTCGCGGCGACGGCCTGACCTTCCTCGACGTCGTGTGGGAGCAGGCACCCTTCGCGTCCTCGGGCAGCTTCGTGGCAACGGTTCGCGCCCTCGCCGAAACCTGGCTCGCCGAGGGCCTGTTCAGCTCCGCCGAACGGGACCGGGTCGTCGCGGCGGCCGTGGGCGCGGACCTCAGGAGCCGTTCGTAGCGCGCCGGGCCCACGCCGGGGTCCAGATCTCGCCGTCCGCAGGGTCGTGGTGGACGGAGGCGAGGTAGGCGCGGAGCGCGGTGAGGGCCGGGTGCGGGTTGTCGGCGCGCCACAGGATCGAGTGCGGGTAGACCGGCGTCGGGTCGCGCAGCGGGATGAGCCGCATGTCGTAGCCGGCGGGCCAGACGAGGGGCGTCTGGGTACCGAGGAAGGTCGCCAGCGTCGAGGAGGCGGCGATCGTGTCGATGAGGGCCTCGACGCCGAAGTTGGGGCCCGTCGCCTCGATGGTCAGCCCGAAGTCGGCGGCGAGCGCGTCGTAGTACGCGGTCCACTCCGTGCCGGGGACGTTGCCGGGCATCCAGATCCGGTGGCCGGCCAGCTGGGCGGGGGCGACCGCGGCGGCGCGGGCGAACGGGTGGGCGGGGCCGGTGAACAGGTGGATCGGCTCGTCGTGGACCGGGGTGAACTCGATGCCGTCGGGGATCCGCTGCCCCGGCATGGTGACCGCGCGGAAGGTGGCGTCGATGACGCCGTCCCGGACCGCCGCGACGGCCTCCTCCGAGCCGTTGAGCGTCACGATGTCCAGGGCGATCCCCGGATGGGCGCGATGGAAGTCGCGCAGATGTCCGGCCAGGGACACTCGCCGGCCGACCACGTCGACGCGCAGGGCCCGGCTGCCGGGACGCACGGAGTCCCTCGCCCGCTCCTCGGCCTGGAGCAGGGCCCGCGCATGGGACAGGAACGCCTGCCCGTCGATGGTGAGCTCCGCGCCGCGCGGCGTGCGGGTCAGCAGCCGCACGCCGACATCCCTCTCCAGCGTGGCGACGCGCTTGGAGACGGCCTGCTGGGTGAGGGCCAGATCGACGGCGGCCTTCTGGAACTGACCGGCGTCCGCGACGGCGACGAAGGTGCGTACGGCGTTGAGGTCCACGCCCGCCACCCTATCCGTACAACGGGGTGTTGTGGCGCGATCGTGTGGCGAGTTGTTTGATATCCCTGATCAGCCGCCTTTTGGGTGGGTGCTGGTCGGCGCGGGGTGTCACTCTGATCAACGATCGGTTGTGGGTCTGGACGTGACGCGATCACTTCCGTCAACGCGCCCTGGCGGTCCCGTCCTCACCGCAGCGGATGCAGCGCGGCCGACCCGGGTGCCCCGCCGCCCGCGACGATCGACTCGGCGAGCAGCTTGCCGCTGAGCGGCCCCAGCGCGATGCCCCACATGCCGTGCCCGCCGCAGACGTGGACCCGGGGCGAGCGGGTCGGGCCGACCAGAGGCAGACCGTCGGCCGTGCACGGGCGGGGGCCGGCCCACTCGTCGGTGCGGTGGGCGAGGTCGGCCGAAGGGACCATGCCGCGGACCGCGTTGACGACGGCGCTGACGCGGCGAGGATCCGCGGGACGGTCGGGCGCCGTGAACTCCATCATCCCCGCCACCCGCACCCGGTCCCCGAGCGGCGTGCACACCACACGCTGCTCGGCGAAGTACGTGGGCCGCGCGGGCAGCCCCTCCGCGGCCACGGTGAAGCTGTAGCCGCGGCCGGACTGCACCGGGGTGCGCACACCGAAGGGCGCCGCCAGCGGGCCGAGCCAGGCCCCGGCGGCGAGCACGGCGGCGTCGGCCCGCACGGCCGTACCGTCGGAGGCGAGCGCCACCACCCCGGATCCCAAGTCCCGTATCCGGGCCACCTCCAGATCGGTGACGATCTTTCCGCCCCGGTCGCGGACCGCGTCGGCCAGCGCCGCGACGAACGCCCCGGGGTTCAGATACCGCTGGCCGTGCAGGCGTACGGCCGCGTCGACGCGCGCCGACAGCGACGGCTCCAGCTCGCGCGCCCCGGCACCGTCGAGCAGGTCGTAGCCGACCTCCTGGCCCGCCGAGCGCACCGCCTCCAGCTCCGCCACGAGCGGGACACGTCCGGCCTCGGAGGTGAAGGCGATCAGGCACCCCTCGCCCGTGCGGGTCGGCTCGGTGACCCCGCCCCGTGCCAGGTCGTCGTAGGCCGCGAGCGCGCCGCGGTTCAGGGCGGCGAGCGCGGCCATGGACACCGTCCAGCGCCGGCGGGTGCAGTTCCGGGCGAACGCCAGCAGGAAACGCGCCGGCCGCGGGTCGGGGCGCGGCGGGACGTAGAGCGGGGACGTGGGGGAGAGGAGCCCGCGCAACCCCAGCTTCAGGGCGGCCGGTTCGGGCAGGGGCACGGTCAGGGCGGGGGCGAGCCAGCCCGCGTTGCCCCATGACGCGCCGGCCGCCACGCCCCGGCGGTCGACGACGGTGACCTCGACGCCGGCCTCCTGGAGGAACCAGGCCGTCGCCAGCCCCGCCATGCCGGCACCCACCACCACGACGGTGCGCGGGCTCATGACCGGCCCCCGGCCGCCACGCCCGTGCCTTCGCCCGCCGCGACCGCCGGTCGCCGTTCCCCGGCGCGCGTCGCCCGCTCGAACGCGTACCCCGCTCGCAGCACCGCCGCGTCCCCCCGGTGCGGGCCCACCACCTGGAGCCCGACCGGCAGCCCGGCGGGCGTGAAACCGGCCGGGACCGACAGCGCCGGGCAGCCGGTCATCGTGATCAGGTAGGCCGAGCGCATCCAGTCCAGATACGTCTGCATTTCGGTGCCGTCCACGGAGGTCGGGTAGGGGAGCCGGACATCGAACGGCGCGACCTGACTGACCGGCAGCAGCAGGACGTCGTACGTCGCGAAGAAGTCGCGCACCCGGTGGAAGAGGGCGGCCTGGAGGAGCTGGGCGCGGCCCAGGTCCGGGCCGGTGAGCCTGCGGCCCTCCTCGATGTTCCACACGACGTCCGGCGCCATGCGGTGCCGGTGCGCGTCCAGCAGGGGACCGTAGCCGAGTTCCATCTGCCAGGCCCGCTGTACGAGGAACGCCTCGTCGGCGCCGGACAGGTCGGGGCAGGCCTCCTCGACCTCGCAGCCCAGCGCGCCGAACACCTCCGCCGCGCCGCGCACCACCTCCCGGACCTCCGGGTCGACGGGCACGCTCCCGCCGAGGTCGGGCGACCAGGCGACGCGCCATCCGCGGACATCGCCGTCGAGCCGCCCGGCGAACACGGAGCCCGGCGTCTCCAGGGCGAGCGGGCTGCGTGGATCCGGTCCGGCCAGCACGGACAGCAGCAACGCGACGTCCCGCACGGTCCGGGCCATCGGCCCCTTGACCGACAACTGTCCCCACGGCGCCTTGTCGGGCCATGAAGGGACCCGGCCGGGGGAGGGGCGCAGCCCGACCACGTTGTTGAAGGACGCCGGGTTGCGCAGCGAGCCGCCGGTGTCACTGCCGTCGGCGAGCGGCTGCATCCCGCAGGCGAGGGCGGCCCCCGCACCGCCGCTGCTGCCGCCCGCGCTGCGCGAGAGGTCGTAAGGATTGCGGGTCGCGCCGAAGACCGGGTTGACGGTGTGCGAACCCATGCCGAGTTCGGGCACGTTGGTCTTGCCGAGCGTGATGGCCCCGGCTCGCTTGAGGCGTTCGACGACCAGGTGGTCCCGGACGGGGACGTGGTCGGCGAAGACCGGTGAGCCGTACGTCGTACGGATGCCGGCGGTGTCGTGGAGGTCCTTGTGGGCGACGGGCAGACCGTGCAGCGGCCCGACCTCGGCTCCCGAGGCGAGCCGGTCGTCCGCCTCGGCCGCCTGCTCCAGGGCCCGGTCGGCGACGAGGGTGACGATCGCGTTCACCGACGGATTGACCCGGTCGATCCGGTCGAGGTGGGCGGTGACGACCTCACGCGCGGACACCTCACGGCGCCGCAGGGCCGCCGCGAGGTCGGTCGCGGTGCGAAAGCACAGGTCGGCGGGGTTCACAGTCCTCCCAGGGTTTCCTTGAACTGGACGACGGCGAGCAGTGCGAACAGGACGAAGGAGCTCGACAGCAGCACGTTCGAGACGGTCTTGTTGCGGTACGGCGGTGTCAGGTCGCGCCGGTTGAGGAGCACCAGCAGCGCCCCGGACAGCAGGGGCAGGACGAGCGAGCCCACAGCCGCGTAGGTGAGGATCAGGGGGACCGGCCGTTCCACGAAGGTCACGGCGACGGACGTGACCGCGCAGTAGAGCGCGAACAGGCGGAAGGGGCGGCTGCGTTGGCCCATGCGCCGCTCGGCCTCGGAGTCCGGGACCCCGCGCATGGTGCGCAGGGAGTCGGACAGCAGATAGCACAGGGAGTTGAAGCCGCCGACCAGCGCGCTCAGGGTCACGAGGAAGAAGGTGCCCAGGAACAGCACCCGGGCCACCGACCCCAGGTCCGTACCGAGTGGTTCGGCCAGCGCGGCCAGCCCGTCGTTGCCGGTGATCGTCCGCCCGGTGCCGAACAGCAGGCCGGTGCCCACGATCGAGGTGCACACCACGAACAGGAACGTGACCGCGTAACTCACCGCCGAGTCGGCCCGCATGACGGGCAGCCAACTCCCGTCCCGCCAGGCCTTCTCCCGCAGCCAGTAGCTGTACGAGGCCACCCCGGCCGTGCCGCCCACCCCGCCGACCAGCGCCAGCACGGTGAGCACGTCGCCCTCCGGCAGCCGTGGCCGCAGCGACGACACCATGACGGACGGGTCGTCGAGGGTGACGAGCGTGACCAACGCCAGTACGACCATGCCGACGAACTTGGCCAGCATGAACCCGCTCATCACCCGCTCGAACAGCGTGTACCGGCCCACGTACACGAGCCCCGCCGACGCCAGCGCGATCACCACTGCCAGCGGCCGCAGCGGCAGTGCGGGGAACAGCGTCGACAGCGCGAGCGACGCCACCGAACTCAGGGCGGCTCCGTACAGCAGACCGATGACCAGGACGAACGCGAAGAACGCGTACGGCAGCCAGCGGGCGGCCGAGCGCAGGCTCGCGATCACCGTCAGCCCGGACGCCAGGTACAGGCGCCCCACCCCCTCGGTCAGCGCGTACTTGAGGACGACCCCGACGACGATCGCCCACATCAGGGCCATGCCGTAGCCGGCGGCGCCGGCCAGCGAGGTCACCATGTCACCGGCGCCCACGCTGGTGGCCGCCAGGACCAGCCCCGGGCCGAGGACGGCGAGCCGGCCGCGCCGGGTGGTCGGGGCGGGCGAGGACGCGGGGGACGGTGCGGCTGTGTGCGGGTGCGGGGGACTTCCAGGCGTCGCGGTCACGTTGGCCACCTCCGGATGCAGGGGAGTCACGGGAGTGCGGTCCGGCTTCCCGGAAGAGTCGGGCAGGCTGACGGAAGGGAACAGGAATCCCTGTGAAATCGACGGAATCGGCCATACCCTCAGGCCGATGGACGCACCGCTCGCCGCCCCCGTGGCCGATTCGCTGGACCGGCGCATCATCAGCGCGCTACAGATCGACGGCCGCGCCTCGTGGCACCGCATCGCGACGGCCCTCGGCGAACCGGAACGCACCGTGGTGCGCCGGGGCACCCGGCTGCTGGACTCCGGGCTCGTGCGGATCGGCGCCATGGCGGTGCGCGGTCGCAGCACCGTGGTCGGGGTGCGCTGCGCACCCGGCCGGGCCCGCGTCGTCGCCACCGCGCTGGCGCGTCGCCCCGACTGCGTCTTCGCCCACGTCCTGACCGGGACCTGGGACTGCGTGGAGGAGGTGCTGTGTCCCCGCGACCGGCTCGCGGGACTGGTCATGGACGAACTCCCGGGCTTGCCGGGCGTCGTACGGACCCTGACGCTCCCGGTGCTGCGGCATGTGCGGACGATCAGGGAGTGGCACGCGGGTCTGCTCACGGAGACCGAGATCGCCGCGCTCACCGACGGGTCGCCCGCGACCGCCGCACCCGCGCCGACCGACCTGTTGCCCTCGTTCGACGGCGCCGGTGAACTCTCCCGCTCCGACCGGCTGCTGGTGAACGCGCTGGCCGAGGACGGGCGGTGCACCTACGACGAACTGGCCCGTGTGTCCGGGGTGTCCGAGGCCACGGCCCGACGCCGGCTGGGTGCCCTGCGCCGGGACGGCCGCGTCCGGGTCCGTGCCGTCATCGAGCCGCTGCTGCTCGGACTGCCGGTGGAGGCCGTGCTGTGGGTGCGTGCCGTACCGGCCGCGGTCGACGCGGTGACGACGGCGCTCGCCGAGTCCCCGCACGTCCGGTACGTCAGCTTCCTCACCGGCGAACGCCAACTGCTCGTCCTGACCGCCTTCCCGGACGAGGCTGCTCTCCACGACTTCGTCACGCGCTCCTCGTGGTTGCGCGAGGCGGTGTCGGTGGATGTGTCGATGGTCCTCGGTTCGCTGAAGCGGGGCGGCATGCTCGCACCGTGGCTGCGCGGCTGACGCGCTGCCGTCACACGCCGCTCCCACGGTTCCTGGCCACCGCACACGCGCTCGCCGACTTCGCGGCATCCTGCGGCTGCTCCAGCCGCGGGACGTCGACCGGGCGATCGACCTCTCCAGGATCTGACCGCCCTCGGCCGTTAATCCGTTGTTCGAGCATCTGGGTGCCCCCTACCGTGAACCCCGATGACACTCCTACACGTTCATGACCACGGGGGCGACGGCCCTCACCTGGTTCTCCTGCACGGTTACGGACGCTCGCTCGCCGACTGGGACGCCTCGGCCGCCCAGCTCACCGCCGGACACCGTGTCCTCGCCGTCGACCTTCCCGGGCACGGCCGCTCTCCCCGAATCTCCCCCTGGACCATTCCCGCCGTGGTGCGGCACCTCGCGGACACACTCGACGCGCGGGGGGTGTCGGAGGCCGTCGTGGTGGGCCACTCCCTCGGCGGCCTGGTCGCGGTCGAGTACGCCCGGGCGAACCCGGACCGTGCCCGCGCCCGCGCCGCCGTGAACCTCGACGGCTTCTGGTGGGGACGCGAGTACCCCGGCGCCGAACGGGTGAGTGAGGGACTGCTGGCGTCCGCGGGCACCATCGCGCCACCCGGGTACATCGAGGCGCAGGTCGTCCAGCACGCCAGGTTCGGGATTCCCGCCGACCGCGCGGAGACCGCTGCTCGCGCGGCCGCCCGCCCGCTGCCCGACGGCAGGTGGCAGACGCTGCCGGAACGGGCGGACGCGCTGGAGATCGTCGACGAACTCGACCGGCTCGGCGCACTCGGTGTCACCCGATGGCTGGGCGGGACCGACCGTCCACTGCTGGTGGTACAGGCCGGGCGGCGGCTGTCGCCCGCGCCCGGCATGGAGTGGTTCGACGCATTCAGCTCCCGGTTCGCACAAGAGGTCTCCGCCGAACTGGCCGAGCTCTCCCGCACCCGGCCGGCGATCAGCGTTCGCCGGATCGACGCCACCCACCCCATGATCCTGGAGACTCCGGAAGCGGTGTCGACGCTGGTCGCCACGTTCGTGGGAGAACTGCCCGACTGAGCCCTCGCCCTCGGCCGCGCGCTGTCGATCAGGGAATCTCTTCGAGCAGCCGGACAAGCGCGTGCAGTTGTGGGGTCAGCTCGTCCTCGTCCAGCCCGTCCGGAACGGGCGGTCGCTCCGGGGCACTGGGGTCGCGGTACCCCTCCTCGTCGGCGGCCCGCCGGGCGATGGCCGGCGCACGGACGTCCCCCGCGGCCAGGTCGTCGCGCAGGGGCAGTAGTTCCTCCAGCCACGGGCGCGGATCGTCGTACAGATAGGTGCCCGCGCCGTCCTCCTCCTGCCGGTGGAGTTCCAGCACGAGTTCGTCACCGACGATCGTGGTCCGCACGCCCGACCCGGACCCGTCCTCGTAGGGAGCGATCCGGGGGGCGAGCCCGGCCGGGAGCCGCAGCCACAGTGTGCGGGATCCTGCTTGGCGGAAGTGGAGACCGGCGTCGAAGTACCGGGAGACGATCTTGCCGGCAGCACCGAAGACGGGGTGCTCGGTGAGGTCGGACCACTGGTCGAGCACGAGCGAATCGGAGGTGACGTCCGCCCGGGGCAGCTCCGCACGCAGTTCGAGTACCTGACGCTCGGTCAGGTGCCGTCCCAGGGTCCGGAACTCGTAGTACCAGTGCAGGTCTCTTCGCCCACGCCGCTTCTCGTCGGGCACCCGGTCCAGCTCGGGCCGGGGGACCGCGCTGCGAATTCCGTGCCGGTACGAGGACCAGGCCGTGATGGTCCGGGAGACGAACTCGGAATCCAGGTGGGTGTTGACGCCCAGTTCGATGTCGTACCCCAGGTCCCGTTCCGCCCGTTCATGGCCGTCCCGGTCGTCGCCGTAGGCCCGTTCCAGATGCCAGCCGAGGAACGCTTCGCGCCGGGCCGCCTGTTGCTCGTCGCGCGCCCCCTCCACCTGGGCGTGGATCGCCGTGACCAGGTCCGCGGGGTCGGAGTGCTCGGTCCGCATCCGGGCAAGCTGTACGCGGAACAGCTGCACGAGCGCGCCGATGTCGCGATCGGCCTCGGGCCGGCCGCGGTAGCCGTCCGCCGGCCCGGCCAGCCGCTCCAGCACGGCTGCTGTCAGATCGGTCAGCACGCGGGTGCAGGCCGCGGAGCGCAGCGGGATCCGCCGCGACTTCAGCTCGCCGGCCGTGCCGTCACCGGAAGCCGCACGCTCCAGGAACAGCAGCGCGCCGTTCTCCTCATCCAGCCAGAGCCGGTGCCGTACCCCGCCGTCCGCCGCGTGCGCCGCCGTGATCTTGTCCAGCTCCCGCGCGCCGGGGCTCCCGCTCCGTACACGGCGCTCAAGGTCGTCAGCGTCGCCGGCGCCGCCGGTGGCGACGAGCTGAGGCTGCGGTTCCTGGCTCATGGATAGCCTCTTCCGTCCGGCTCGGGTCCACCCCGGCTTGTGAGATCACCATCGTGCCAACTCGCTCTGGAGCCCGCAGCACATAAGTGAGTTCTGTCGGGCCGGCGCTCCTTGTCCGGTCGACCGGCGTGATCAGACGAGGGTGTCGCTGCGCACGGCGCGCAGGGTTCGGCGCCCGCGTTCGACGAGCTCAGGGTCCTGGAGGGCGCGGCCCTGGGCGATGCCGCTGACGGCGTCCAGCGCCGCCTCGCACCGCAGGCGTTGCCGTTCGTCGTCGGTGAGCGGGCGGCCGTAGCCGGCGAAGAACGCCTCACGGAGGTCGGGCCGGCCCAGCCAGGTGTCCGTGAGGCGGACGAAGTCGCGTACTGCGGGGCCGAGTTGGCTGTGCTCGAAGTCGATCAACCCGGTCCGGACGGGGGTGCCGGGGGCGTCGACGGCGTCGACGAGGATGGTGCGCGGCCGCAAGGCGCCCAGGGTCGGCACGTGCTCGGCCCGGGGCAGGGTGTCGCGCAGGTCGCCGAGGCGGAGGACGAGGTCCTCGTCGCCGGGGGCCAGCAGCGGCCGGGCGACCTCCAGATGGCGGAGGAGTTCGCCCGGGCCGGGCGGCGGGGCCGGGACGGCGTCGGCGGCCTGGTGGTAGCGGGCGGTGAGTTCACCGACCTGGCGGTGGACCTCGCACTCCACGTCGACGGGCAGGACCAGGCCGTGCAGGCGGCGTCCGGGCAGACGGGTGAGCACCAGCGTCCGGTGCTCCGGGTCGGCGGCGACCAGCCGCGGGGCGTGGGGTCCGAGGGCCGCGGCCCAGTGGCGGCAGGCGTACACCTCCCGCCGGTGGGACCCGGCGCTCTGGTGCTGCTTGACATACCAGGTGCCGCCGGAGGCACGGGAGGCCCGCCATACGCGGCTGGTCCCGCCCGTCGATGACATGTCCGCCCAGCTGTCGATCCGCCCCACCGCGCGCTCGGCGAAGGCCCGTACAGCGTCGTCCGGCGGCTTCACGCCAACGGTCGCGGGGCAGTCGGGCACGATACGCAGTCGGTCCCGGGCAGGGCCGTGGGCCGGATCGTGAGCGATGGGATCGCCGGGCTGCTGGAAGTGCACGGCCAGGCGCGCCCCGGCACGGTAGGCGTCGAGTCCGGCCCGGCAGTAGGCCACCATCGGCTCCGGCAGCCCGTCCCAGCAGAACCAGTCCATCCCGTCGCACCGGTCGGCTTCCAGGATGCGGGGCTCGCCCTGCCAGTCCAGCACCACCAGGAAGATGCCGACGCGGGCGGGTCCGGACGGGGCGCGGTGATGAACGGTGACCGCCGCGCGGATGTCCGCCCGGTCGCTGAGCAGGCCCGTCTCCTCGGCCTGTTCCCGGATCCCGCCCTCGACGACGTCCTCGTGCGGTCCGTCCAGGTGGCCCGACGGCAGATGCCACATGCCCGCCGCGTAGACGTCGCCGGCCCGCCGCGACAGCAGCACCTGTTGGCCCTTCGGGCTGTCCCGCAGCAGGATCAGGTGCACGTCGACCGGAACCGTGTACCGCCTGCCGGTGGCCTGTCCGCTCATCCTTCACCTTCCGGGGCACGGGACGGCTGGGCTGCGTCTGTCTGCGGCTGGGTGCCCCAGCCGAGCTCGGTGTAGGGGCGTCCGTGCCGGATGGCGTCGATGGCGGCGCGGGTGTAGCCGACGGTCGGCTCCGGCAGGGCGTCGACGGGCCACCAGCCCCAGCTGACGCACTTGTCCGGCTCCCGCAGCTGTGGTTCGCCCTGCCGCCGGCCGGCCCGGAAGACCAACTGGAGGCGCGGCGGGGCGCCGGGGGCGTCGACGAGGTGCACGACGTGGACGAGGTCGACGTCCTCGGCCCTGATCACCAGACCGGCCTCCTCCCACGCTTCCCGCACCAGACAGGCGACGGCCGACTCCCGCTCGCAGTGACCGGCCAGGAAGTGGTGTTCCAAGGGCGCGTAGGCGGAGTCGGGGTGCCGCAGCCCCAGCAGGACCTCCCCGTCCCGTTCCAGGTACAGGTGGACGCCGATGACGTTCGGGACCGTCTTCGTGCCGGTGCTCCGCATGCGCAGCACCGGCAGACGCCCGGCACCGCGCTCACGGGCACGCGGCCCTTGCCGCCGCTGCCCCGGTTGCCGGCCCGGCCCCTGCTCCAACTGCTGGTGGTGGCGGATGACCGCCGTGGTCCCGGGGTCCATGGTCAGACACGGGATCTGCTCCGGGTCGGTCCAGCGCAGCATGATCCCCTCGGTGAGGGGCAGTTGGGCGGGGTCGCCGTTCCAGGTCCCGACGTACACCAGGACCCGGCCGGTGGGCCGGTCGTCCGCGTCGGTGTCCTCGATGACGGCGAGCGGGGTCAGGCCGGGCACGCGCAGGTCCGCCTCTTCCAGGAGCTCCCGGGTGATCGTGGCGTCGAGAGGCTCGCCGGGTTCGGGATGTCCGCCGGGCAGGGACCACTGCCCGGCCCTGCCGATGTTCTTGTTGGCGTCGCGCAGGTGCAGCAGGTAGTGACGCTCATCGTTGACGAGCAGGGCTGCGGTGGTGGTGGTGACAGCCGGTGTGGTCACGAATCCTCCATCCGTACGGAAGGCTGGGTGGGCAGGAGGGCCGGTCGCCCCGGCGCCGGGACGACCGGCAACTGGGCACCTCCGACGCCGACTTGGGGGACGGCTGCTGATGACCGGGACAACGACGCCGCGGCCGGTATCGAACACATGTGTTTCAGTCGGATCCGAAACTCCGGGATCCGCGCGCGCCGCGCCATGTGCGGCGCACGGACCCTTGCCACGCAAGGACCGGGCCCGGAACGTCGGTGGCCGAAACGCCGAGCACCTTCGCGGCGCGGCATGCACTCTTTCGCCGGATTGTCATGCGCACGTACGGTGTGCTCCGGTTCGCTGTCAGGAAGCCGACGAACGGGGGAGAGGGCATGCCATCCACACGCTTACCGAAGCGCGCCAGATCACTGCTCATCGGAGCGGTTCTGCTCGCACTTCCGGCGGTCACGGTCACACCGTCGCCCGCCACCGCCGCCGAACGTCCACAGACGCGGCAGAGACCGGCCCAGGACCAGCCGGACATGCCGTACCCGAACATCGACGTACGCGGTGACCAGCGCGTCGCGCCCACGGCCGGGCAGCTGCGCGCCGCACAGGAACTCGACGGCACGGCGATCCGCTGGAGCCGGTTCGGTACGCCGAAGCGGCTCGCCCCGCAGGGCCGCAACGCCCTCACCGCCACCAGCGGCGCCGACCCGCGCACCCTCGCACTGGACCACGTACGCGACCACGCGGACCTCTACGGTCTCTCCGCCGGCGAGTTGGACGCCCTCGCCGTCGTCAAGTCGTACCGCACCGGGCACAACGGCGTACGGCATGTCTTCATCGGCCAGAGCGACCGGGGCGTCCCCGTCCACGACGCCCGCCTCTCGGTCGCCGTCGACAAGGCCGGCCGTATCCTCACCGTCACCGGCAGCCTCGTCCCGGACGCCCGCGCCACCGGGACGGTCGCCCTCGACCAGGGCGACGCGCTGGACCGGGCCGCGGCCTCCGTCGGCACCGACACCCCGCCCGACAGCGCCACCGCCACGAGGGTCACCTTCCCGCTCGCCGACGGCACCGCCCGCCCGGCCTGGCGGACCACCCTCACCGCCGACAACAACCACCTGTACGACACCGTCGTCGACGCCGGGAACGGCACCGTCCTCCTGCGCACCGACCTCACCAGCAACGAGGGCCCCGAGGGCCGGGTCTTCACCGGCCAGAACCCCACCCTCGGCAGCGCGACGACCGTCCCCTTCAGCGGCCTCGGCCGTTCCTGGGTCACCGGCCGGGTCACCACCGGCAACAACGCCGCAGTCTCCCAGGACCCCGACGGCGACGAGACGCTGGGCCACCAGCCCCAGACACCGGCCGCCGGCGACCCGGCGTACCAGCACTTCGACTACACCTTCACGGACGCCTTCCGCACCAGTGGCGGCACCGACCTCACCACCGACCGGGACGCGGTGGTCACCCAGGCGTTCTACTACACCAACCGCATGCACGACCACCTCTACGGACTCGGCTTCGACGAGGCGTCGGGCAACTTCCAGGAGGACAACCTCGGAGGCGGCGGCTCCGGCGGCGACCGCGTCGACGTCTACGTCGACTTCGACGCCAACGGAAGCTCCGCCTGCAACGCCAACTTCAGCACGCCCGACGACGGCCAGAACGGGACCATGCGTCTCTTCGTCGGACGTGCCTCGTGCGGCAACCACAACATCCACCGGGCCATGAACGGTGACACCATCGCCCATGAGTACAGCCACGGCCTGTCCAACCGGCTCGTCGGCGGCGGCGACATGGGCGACGGCGAGCAGACCGGCGCGCTCGGCGAGGGCTGGAGCGACGCGGTGGCCACCTCGCTGTGGAACGACCCGGTGTACGGCGAGTACAACAACGGCCGGCCCACCGGCATCCGCAGCGTCGCGTACGACGACAGCGACCTCACCTACGCCGACCTCTGCTCCGGCGGCTGCCAAGTGCACTCCGACGGCGAGATCTGGGCCACGGCCATGTGGGACATGCGCACCGCGCTCGTCGGCGCGTACGGCTACGCCACCGGAAAGCAGCGGCACGAGCAGCTGATGGTCGACGGCATGAAGCTGACGCCGTCCTCACCCGACTTCCTGGACGCCCGCGACGGCATCCTCGCCGCCGACCGGGCCAACCACGGCGGCGCCAACCAGTGCCTGCTGTGGGGCGTGTTCGCCGGCCGAGGCATGGGAGCGAGCGCCACCTCACCGAGCCAGAACCAGGCCGACCCGGCGACGGACTACCCCGCGAGCTGCCGACCCACCGCCGACGCGGGCGGGCCGTACACCACCAGGGAAGGCGCCGACGTACGGCTCGACGCGAGCGGATCCACCGTCCCCGGTGGCGGCGGCACCTACAGCTGGGACTTCGACGGCGACGGCGCCTACGACGACGCGACCGGCGTCAGCCCGCTCTTCGACCGGGTCGGCCAGGACGGCACGTACACCGTCGGCCTGCGTGTCGGCAACGCCGCCGGGGCCGACACCGACACGGCGACCGTGACCGTGACCAACGTGGCGCCCACGGTGGCCTTCACCGTCCAGGGCCCGCGTGAGGAGGGCGGCAGGCTCACCGTCACCGGCACGGTCACCGACCCGGGCTGGCTCGACCCGCTCACCGCCACCATCGCCCCCGGCGACGGCAAGCCCGTCCCCCTGCCGGGACAGCTGGAGAACGACCGTCCGGACGCCACCCTCACCTTCAGCCGCGAGCTCGTCTTCGGCGACAACGGCACCTTCACCGTGGAGATCTGCGGCAGCGACGACGACACCACCACCTGCCGCGAGGCCGAGATCGCCGTCGCCAACGTCGACCCGACCGCCGCCGTCGACAAGAGCGGTGCCGTGCAGCTCGCGGGCGGGCGGACACTCGTCGTCCACGCGGGCGAGGAGAAGCGGTACAGCGCCCGGGTCACCGACCCCGGCAGCGACGACGAGACCATGAGCTGGGCGTGGGGCGACGGGACACCGGCCACCACGACCACCTCGCTCGTCAACCCGCCGGACCCCGACCCCGCCCGCAGCCCCAGCGTCCAGCCGCGCGACCTGGCGGACACCCAGGCCCACACGTACGCCAAGCCGTGCCTGTACGACCTGTCCTTCACGGCACGTGACGACGACGGCGGTACGGGGACCGACGGGATCCCCGTCATCGTCCAGGGCAATGCCCCGCTGTCGCTGCTCGCCGATCTCTGGTACGTCAAGTACCTGACCGGCGACCTCACCGGGCTCGGCAAGAAGACCCTGGACTGCTATCTGAAGATCGTCCAGCACGCGAGCGCGGTGTTCTCCGAGAAGGTCGACGTGTCCACTCAGGCCAAGGCCGCGGACGTCCTCTTTCTCAACCTGCTCCTGGATCCCAAGCGTTCCCTGGACCGCCAACTGCTCGCCGCCTGGCTGAACTTCGCCAACGGAGCCTTCGAGCCGAACGAACTCGTCGACACCGACAGCGACCTGAAGGCGGACACCCCCTTCCTGGAGGCAGTCCAGAACGCCGAGAAGGTACGCCTCGACCCCAACGCGACGACACAGCAGATCAAGGCCCAGGCGGCCATTTTGACCTGCATCAACATCCCACTCGTATGACACGGATGACGCTTCTTCCGCGCGCCGCCGCCGCCCTGCTCCTCGGGGTGGCGGCGGCCGCGTGCACCGACACCCCCGAACCGAACCGCCCGGCCCCGCCGACCCGTACGGCCACCCCCGCTCCCACTCCTACCGCCACTCCCACCCCTACCGCCGCTCCCACCCCGGCCCCCGCGACTCCGGTGCCGCCCGCCCCGGCAGTCCTCACCCAGAAGGACACGGGCCGCACCGTGACCCTCCCCCTCGGCGACGCCACCCAGCTGCGTCTGTCGGGCCGTTGGCGAGCGGCCACCCCCGCCGTCGACGGCACGGCGATCGTCCTCGTACCGGTCGACTACGAGAGCGATCCGGGCTTCCGCGCCTGGGACATCCGCGCCGCGAGCCCGGGCGAGGCGGTGCTGCGCAGCACCGGAGGGCCGGGCCCGCGGGCGCTGCGGATCACCTTTCGGGTTCGGTGAGCTCAGTCGAACAGCTCGAAGATCTCGTCCCAGAACTCGGAGTCCTCGACGTACGAGTCGTGGTCGGTCATGCGCCGGCGCAGACCGTTGACGGCGGCCGCGCGTACGGTGTCGTCCTCCGAGTCCAGGGCGGTGCTCGACTCGGCGATCAGCGCGAGGAGCACGGCCAGACGGGGAAGGGACTCGGCGGCGGGTCCCTTCCAACCGGCACCGTGGTCCCAGCCGTTGGGGTCGTAGTGGGTGATGCCGCCGTCCGCCGCGTCGAGCATCAGATGCTGGTCGCCCGCGACGGCCACGGTGAGGGCGAAGTTCTCGGGCGGCGAGTCGTCGTCGGGGTAGCGGTTGCCGTAGATCTCGTCGGCGTCGAGCGGCTGCAGCCCGTCCGCTGTGCGCAGGTGCCTGGTGTCGATCCCCACGACGCCGAGGTGGACGGCGGGAAAGCCGACCGTGAGCAGGAACTCCCTCGACTCGGCGTCGGTGAGCTCGACCGGGAGAGCGGCCTCGTCCGGTCGCCAGAGCGATCCTTCGCCCAGCCGTTCCTCCAACCACGCTGCGTCCGGTGTCAACGGTGTGTCGGTGCTCGTCACCGAGTGGCCCCCATGAGTTCCGTGCCGGTCGTTCCCTGCCGGCCTCAGTCAACCGCATGCCCGGTCGACGAACGCGCGGGGGTGAGGCGTGCGGGCGCGCGGTGGGAACCGGTCGGACCGACGGACGTCGGGCCGACCGGGGACACGGATCAGACGCCCCTTCGTGGGCCCCTGGGAAGGGGCGAGCCGTTCACTTCAGTCCGGACGTGGCCGTGCCCGCGACGAAACCGCGTTGCAGGATCAAGAAGAGCGCGAGCACGGGCACGATGTACATCACCGAGCCCGCCGCGACCAGGTGGTAGAGCCCGGTCCCGTGCTCGTTGACATAGCCCGTGGCGATCTTGACGGAGAGCGTGGTGCGGTCGTCGTCCAGGAGCAGGGCGGGGGCGATGTGGTCGCCCCAGCTCCAGCTGAAGGACGCGAAGGGCGCCTGCCGCGAACTTCCCCTGGTCAGGCGCCCTCTCTCGTGCCGCTGGCGTGCCGCTAGAAGAAGCCCAGCTTCGTCGGCGAGTACGACACCAGGAGGTTCTTCGTCTGCTGATAGTGCTCCAGCATCACCTTGTGCGTCTCCCGCCCGATGCCGGAACCCTTGTAGCCGCCGAACGCCGCGTGCGCCGGGTACGCGTGGTAGCAGTTCGTCCACACCCGGCCGGCCTGGATGGCGCGGCCCGCCCGGTACGCCGTGTTGATGTCCCGTGTCCACACGCCCGCGCCGAGCCCGTACAGCGTGTCGTTGGCGATCTTGATGGCGTCGTCGAAGTCGTCGAAGGACGTCACCGAGACGACCGGGCCGAAGATCTCCTCCTGGAAGATCCGCATGCGGTTGTCACCCTCGAAGATCGTCGGCTGGACGTAGTAGCCGCCCTTCAACTCGCCGTCGTGCTCGATACGTTCGCCACCGGTGAGGACCCGGGCGCCCTCCTGCCGGCCGATGTCCAGGTAGGAAAGGATCTTCTCCAGCTGGTCGTTGGAGGCCTGCGCGCCGATCATCGTGTCCGTGTCGAGCGGGTGACCGCTCTTGATCTGCTCGGTCCGGGCGACCGCCGCCTCCATGAACTCGGCGTACCGTCCGCGCTGCACCAGCCCTCGCGACGGGCAAGTGCAGACCTCGCCCTGGTTGAGCGCGAACATCGTGAAGCCCTCGAGCGCCTTGTCCCGGAACTCGTCGTCGGCCGCCCAGACGTCGTCGAAGAAGATGTTCGGTGACTTGCCGCCCAGTTCGAGGGTGACCGGGGTGATGTTCTCCGAGGCGTACTGCATGATCAACCGGCCGGTCGTGGTCTCGCCGGTGAACGCCACTTTGGCCACCCTGGAGCTGGAGGCCAGCGGCTTGCCCGCCTCCACGCCGAAGCCGTTGACGATGTTGAGGACCCCCGGTGGCAACAGGTCGGCGACCAGGCTGAGCCAGTAGTGGATGGACGCCGGGGTCTGCTCCGCGGGCTTGAGCACGACCGCGTTGCCCGCGGCCAGCGCCGGGGCGAGCTTCCATGTCGCCATGAGGATCGGGAAGTTCCACGGGATGATCTGTGCGACCACGCCGAGCGGCTCGTGGAAGTGGTACGCCACCGTGTCGTCGTCGACCTCGCCGAGCGAGCCCTCCTGTGCCCTGATCGCGCCCGCGAAGTAGCGGAAGTGGTCGATGGCCAGCGGAATGTCGGCGGCCAGCGTCTCGCGTACCGGCTTGCCGTTCTCCCAGCTCTCGGCGACGGCAAGCCGCTCCAGGTTCGCTTCCATGCGGTCGGCGATCTTGAGCAGTATGTCGGCGCGCTCGGTCACCGAGGTCCGGCCCCACGCGGGGGCGGCCGCGTGCGCCGCGTCGAGCGCCCGCTCCACGTCCTCCGCCGTGCCCCGCGCGATCTCGGTGAACGGCTGCCCGTTCACCGGCGACGGGTTCTCGAAGTACTGCCCCCGGATCGGCGGCACGTACTCACCGCCGATGAAGTGGTCGTAGCGCGCCTGGTAGGAGACGATCGCGCCCTCGGTGCCGGGCGCCGCGTAACGGGTCATACTGCTCTGCCTCCCGAAGAAGCGCTGCCCGCCGTTGGGCAGCTCTCGCCGCGAGGCTAGGCACGGCGAGGTTGCAAGTACGTTGCGCGGGCCGGGGGTCCGGTCAGTACTCCGGGCGGCGCTGCCAGGCGGATGGCGGTGCCGACAGCTCGCACTCCAGCGCGGCCAGCCGCGACCGCACCGCCGACGTCGGGCGCACCGCGGCGAGCGCCCGCCACACGTCGAGGTCGTCCTCGCCCCACGGCGTGTGCGCCCAGTCGGCCAGCAGGTCGGGATCGCGGCGGGCGATCAGCGCCGTGCGGAGACCGTCGGCGAGCCGGCGCCTGAGCCGCACCACCGCCGGCGCCTGGGAGCCCGGCAGCAGCGGGCCGGCGTAGGCCGTGGCCGCTACGGTGACCGCGCCGGTCTCCAGACGACGTTCGACGACCGCCACATCCGACTCGACCGGCACCGTGAGCCGGTAGGGCCGCGAGCCGAACAGCCCGGGTCCGAGGATCCGGCGCAGGCGGGCCAACTCCGCGCGCAGGGTCACGGGCGTCACCGACTCGTCCTCGTACAGCGCGCACAGCAACTCGTCACCCGTCAGCCCTTCCGGGTGGCGGGCCAGCAGCACCAGGATCTCGCTGTGCCGGCGACTGAGTCTCACCTTGCGGCCGTCGATGAGCAGCCGCGCCTCGTCGCGGCCCAGGGCGCACAGCTCGGGCGCGTCGATGGCGGGCAACTGCGGAGCGAGCAGCGCCAGGTGGGATTCCGCCGCACGGGCGACCGCCTGTACGAACCCCAGGCTGTGCGGATGCGCGAGTCCGTCTCCGCCGGTGATGTCCACCGCACCGAGCACCCGCCCGGTGCGCGGATCGTGCACCGGCGCGGCAGCACAGGTCCAGGGCTGCACCCGGCGGATGAAGTGCTCGGCCGCGAACACCTGCACCGGCCGGTCCACGGCGACCGCCGTACCCGGCGCGTTCGTTCCGACGGCGGTCTCCGCCCATCGCGCACCCGGCACGAAGTTCATCCCTCCCGCCTTCCGTCGGGTCGTCGCGTGGCCCTCGACCCACAGCAGCCTGCCGTGCGCGTCGCACACGGCGAGCAGATGCTCACCGTCGGCGGCGAACGTGCCCAGCAGCTCCCGGAACAGCGGCATCACCCGTGCCAGCGGATGCTCGGCGCGATAGGCGCCGAGATCGCTGTCCGCGAGCTCCACGCTCGCCGTCCCGTCCGGTCCCACCCCGGCCCGCGCGGAACGCCGCCACGAGTCGGCCACCACGGCACGCACGGGCTTCGGCACGGTCCCCACCTCGGTGAACGTCTCATGCGCACGACGCAGCACCCGTACACGCTCGGCAGGGTCGGCCCCCGCCTCCAGGGCCACCCATGGATCGCTCAACTCGGCCTCCCCGGAAGGCGATGCGGCTGGGGACATCGTCACTCCGGGTGCCCACGCGGACAACCTCTTCGACCCGGCTCACCCGAAACGATGGGCACCCCGGTGCGGCTGCTCGGATCCTGCGCACCCTCAGACGGCGTTGACCAGTCGTATGTAGCGCGTCCAGTCCCAGTGCGGGCCGGGATCGGTGTGGTCGGTGCCCGGCACCTCGTAGTGCCCGATGATGTGCGCGCGGTCCTTCGGTATGCCGTACCTGGTGCAGATGGCCGCCGTGAGCCGGGCGGACGCCTCATACATGACGTCGGTGAAGTAGACGGAACGGTGCACCCAGCCCTCGTGTTCGATGCCGATGCTCCGCGTGTTGTGGTCCCAGTCCCCGGCGTGCCAGGCGATGTCCGACTCGCGAACGCACTGGGACGTGTGTCCGTCTGCCGACCGGACGACATAGTGGGCGGACACCTTCTTCCTGGGACTCTCGAAGAGGAGCAGCGTCTTGGTGTAGGTGGTCTGTGTCATGTGGATGATCACCCGGTCGATCGGATGGGTCGCAGGGCGGTTCGCCGCCGTGTAGTTCGCGTTGCTCGCAGGCCGCCACTCGGCGAGCGGGTAGTCCGGTCCCGGGACATGGGCGCCAGCTCGCCACTCGGGGAGCAGGGCATAGGGGACGGCGGCGAGCGCGGTGCCTTGGAGAAGCCGCCGTCGGCTGGGGCGGTTGGGTCTTTCGCGTTGCAAGAGGGCAATTGCCTTTCAGGGGTGAGGTCGGTGGCAGGCTCAGCGCAGCGTCGCCGCCGTTTCCCGCAGTCGCGCATGCACTGCGCGGTGTGTCTCACGCGCCGGCAGCCACTGCTTGCGGATCTTCGCCACGCACGTGTAGTTGGTGTCGCAGACGTTGGCCAGCGGCGACTCGACGGCCTGGGTCGCGAACTGGTACGCGTCGAGCTCACTGAACCCGTAGTCCCGCACCAGCCACTGGACCAGGTCGAGCTGGGATATCCGGAACGCGTCCTCCAGCGGTCGGGCCGAGCCCGTCGAGATGATGTGTGTGTCCGACTCGATGCGGGGCCAGGGTGTGGCGAGCCCCTTGAGCAGCTCGACGATCACCACGGTGTTCATCGCGCACTCGACGGCGACGCCACAGGTCTCGCCCTCTCCCTGCCGGGCGTGCCCGTCGCCGAGGCTGAGCAGTGCGCCCTCGACGTTCACCCCGAGATAGCAGGTGACGCCCGCCCGCATCTCGGGTGTGTCCATGTTCCCGCCGTGCGCGTCGGGCACCAGGGCCGAGCGCACCTCCAGATTGGCGGGAGCCACCCCCACCGTGCCGTGCATCGGGTCCATGGGCAGATCGATCTCGATGTCACTGTCGTGCGCCCGGAACAACGCCGTACGGCGACTCCGGTCGAGCTGCCAGATCCACACCGTCTCCGGGAGGGGCGGTTGCAGGGTGGCCGTGCTGTGCGTCGAGGTGAGGGCGCCGAACAGCGGGACCGTGGTCGACGCGGCCCAGTCCCGGGCCGGTTCGACCGACACGAAGTGCACGGCGACGGTGTCACCCGGCTCGGCCCCCTCGATGTGGAAGGGGCCGGTCTGCGGGTTGAGGAAGGGGAACTCGCACACCTCGGACACCAGGTCCTTCTCCGACCGCACCCGTCCGGCGAAGCAGTCCTCCGTGTACACGTCGAGAACCGTGCCGGGCGCGACGCGCGCCACGGGCGGTGCGCCGCCGAACGTCCAGGCGTACTCGCCGGGCTCGGGTCGCACGGTGAGGATCCGGGGGTCGCTCATCGCTGCACAACTCCGTTCTGCGGAAGGCCGGTGGGGGAGGGGACGCCGAGAGGGACACGGGTGGTCTCGGCCATGGGTCCCGGATAGGTCTGCCCGGAGCCCGTTCGCGTCGCGCCGCAGCCCGTGCCGCTGTCCGCCCAGCCGTTTCCCCGACATGTGATTCCCCCTCGTTCCGGCGATGCGCCCCGTGTCGCCGTGACACGACAGCTGCGCCTCGCGTGAATCACGGTACGGCGCCGACGGGTTGGGCAGAAGCGCGAGCCGAGGTTCGGTGGACAGCCGAGAGATTGTGGATAACTCGCTCACTCACGCGAGTGAACTCGTTCTGGAATCAAGCCCGTTCCGTTCGCGGCCGGACCCGTTCCGAGCCTCGCCAGGCGGGCAGCCTGCGTTGCTTGGCCGTCCCGCAACCGGACGCTTCCCGCGCCCGGAACCAGAGGTTTCCCCGCCCGGAACCAGGCACGTTCCGCGCCCGGAACCAGGCAGGTTCCGCGTCCGCAGTCAGGCGCGTTCCGCGACCGCCACCGGATCGTCCAGCACGCTACGCACCACCGAGTGGGCGGCCCCCAGCAGCGGCCCCTCCGGGCCCAGCCGGGACACGGACACCGGGCAGGCGGGCCCGGCGGTGCGCCGGTCCAGCTCGGCCTCCAGCGAGGGCAGCAGCCACGGTGCGAGCCCGGCCAGCGCGCCGCCCAGCACCACGCTCTCCGGGTCCAGCAGATTGACCGCGCCGGTCAGCGCGATGCCGAGCGCCGTTCCGGCGTCGCGCAGGGCCCGCCGTACGTCCTCGTCGCCCTCGACGGCCCGGCCGGCGAGCAGCCCGACGCGGTCCTCACCAGGTTCCAGTCCGGCCGCTCGCAGCACCGCCTCCTCGCCGGCGTACTGCTCCAGGCACCCGTGTCCCCCGCACGGACACTCAGGTCCGTCCGGCTGGACCGGCACGTGCCCCAACTCGCCGGCGAAACCATGCGTCCCACGCAGCAGGCCCCCGTCCACCACGACCGCCGCACCGATGCCGATCTCCGCCGAAACGTGCAGGAAGTCACGCGGGGTGCTCTCGCCGAGCCAGAGTTCGGCGAGCGCGCCGAAGTTGGCCTCGTTGCCCACCGTCAGCGGGAAGTCCACGAGCAGCAGCTCGCCGAGGTCCCTGTCGCGCCAGTCGAGGTTCGGGGCACGTACGACCGTGCGGGCGTCCCGTGCCACCAGACCCGGCACGGCGACCGCCAGGCCGGCGGGCCACAGCCCCTTGCGCTCGGCCTCGGCGACGACCCGGCGGACCAGCTCGCCGAGTTCCTCGATCACCGGTTCCGGGGCCCGGCCCCGGTTCGCGCCGTGCCGCACCGCCCTGGAACGCACCTCTCCGCGCAGGTCGACCGCGCAGACGGCGAGATGGTCGACGCCGATCTCCGCCCCGATCCCGGCCGGACCGTGCCCGCTGACGGCCAGCGCCGACCCGGGGCGGCCCACCCGGCCGGGCCGCTCGGGACCGAGTTCCTCCAGGAGTCCCGAGCGGATCAGCTCGTCGACGAGGGTGGACACCGCCGCACGGGTCAGCCCGATGCGGGAGGCGAC
Organism: Streptomyces sp. NPDC057623; assembly: GCF_042800355.1. NCBI lineage: Bacteria > Bacillati > Actinomycetota > Actinomycetes > Kitasatosporales > Streptomycetaceae > Streptomyces > Streptomyces sp. NPDC057623. Next base: position 35,124 of record NZ_JBHVGZ010000007.1, on the reverse strand, counting down.
GGCGGCACGCGAGAGCGGACCCTCGGCGCTGACGGTGTGCATCACCTTGGCGAGGTTGCGGCGGCGCATGCCCTGCTGGGTGTTGGGCAGCGCGCGCCCGGATCCGGAAGGGTGGGCCTCGTGCAGCGGTGCGGTCATGCCTCCGTCAGTCCTCAGTGCGCCTCGGGGCTCCGCTCCAGCAGCGGGGCCGCGTCGGAGAGTACCCCGCTGATCCTGGCCAGCGTCTCCTCGTCCCGCTGCACCGCGTCGAGCACCGGCCCCCGCGTGGTGTTCCAACGCCGGGCCACCGCCGCCGGATCCTCGCCGGTCAGCAGGCCGGCCGCCTGGGCCGCCGCGCCCAGCGCGACCAGCTCCTTGGCCTCGGGGACCTGCACCGGGCGCCCCGACAGCCGTCGTACGGTCTGCTGCCAGGCCGCGCCCCGGGCGCCGCCACCGATCAGCAGCAGCGGCGCCGAACGGTCCGCGTCCTCGTCCAGGACCAGGTCCAGGGCGCCGAGCAGCGCGTGGACGGCACCGTCGTAGGCGGCCTGAAGCAGCTGGCCGGCGGTCGTGTCGTGGCGCAGGCCGTGCAGCAGACCGGATGCGTTCGGCAGGTTCGGGGTGCGCTCGCCGTCCAGGTAGGGCAGGAGCGTGAGGCCGGTGGTGGGTTCCACGGCCTCGCGGTCCAGGCCCAGCAGGGTCGCGAGGCGGTCGACGGCGAGCGTGCAGTTCAGGGTGCAGGCCAGCGGCAGCCAGTCGCCGTGCGCGTCGGCGAAGCCCGCCACGGTGCCGGTCGGGTCGGCGGGCCGCCGCTTCGACACCGCGTACACCGTGCCCGACGTGCCGAGGCTCAGCACCGGCATGCCGGGAAGCAGCCCGAGACCCAGCGCGGCGGCGGCGTTGTCCCCGGTGCCGGGGGCGACCAGGGTGCCCTTGGAGAACGGCAGGTCGTGGCTGTCGCGCACGGTGCCCGCCACCTCGCCGGAGCGGACCACGCGGGGCAGCATCGCCGGGTCGAGCCCCACGTGCGCGAGGATCTCCTCGTCGTACGACTCCGTTCCCGACGCCCACCAGCCCGTACCGGAGGCGTCGCCGCGGTCGGTGGTGCCCTGCCCGGTGAGGCGTTCGGTGAGGTAGTCGTGGGGGAGGCGTACGGCCTTGGTGGCCCGGACGGACTCCGGCTCGTTCTCGGCCAGCCAGGCCCACTTCGTCACGGTGAAGGAGGCGGCCGGGACGGAGCCCGTGCGCTCGGCCCAGAACTTCGCGCCGCCCAGTTCCTCGGTCAGCCGTCGGCCCTGCGGAGCCGAGCGCACGTCGTTCCACAGCAGTGCCGGACGGACCGGATCGCCCCGCTCGTCCAGCGTGACCAGGCCGTGCTGCTGTCCGCCGATCGACACCGCGGCCGCCTCGTGCGCGGCGTCACCGCACTGGCGCAGCGCCTCACACAGGGCGTCCCACCACTGGCGCGGGTCGCTCTCGCGGCCGGCCCCGGAGGACACGGTGTGCGGTGCCTGGCCGCTCGCGACGACCTGCCCGGTCGACGTGTCGACGACCAGGGCCTTGGTGGACTGGGTGGACGTGTCCACGCCGACGACGAGCGGACCCTCGGCTGCTGACATCGGGCTCTCCCTTTTCCGCGGCTCTACGGGATCTGACCTGCTGTTTCGAGGGTGCCCGGAGTGTCACGACCCGGACCTCACCCCTTCGGGGACATCTTGTCCCTTCCCAGGGACGCGTGCGCATACTAATTTGTAAACCGCCATGACGAAATAGTCGTAGCGAGTCGTGCAAGCAGTCGTCAGCAAGCAAGGAGCCGCGGCATGAGCTACCAGCCCACCCCCGAGGACAGGTTCACGTTCGGCCTGTGGACCGTCGGCTGGCAGGGGCGGGACCCCTTCGGCGACGCCACCCGCCGTGCCCTCGACCCGGTCGAGACGGTGCGGCGCCTGGCCGAACTCGGCGCCCACGGCGTCACCTTCCACGACGACGACCTGATCCCCTTCGGGTCCTCCGACACCGAGCGCGAGGCGCACATCAAGCGCTTCCGTGAGGCCCTCGACGCGACCGGCATGAAGGTGCCGATGGCCACCACCAACCTCTTCACCCACCCCGTCTTCAAGGACGGCGCGTTCACCGCCAATGACCGCGACGTGCGCCGCTACGCCCTGCGCAAGACGATCCGCAACATCGACCTGGCGGCCGAGCTGGGCGCCGAGACGTATGTCGCCTGGGGCGGCCGCGAGGGCGCCGAGTCGGGCGCCGCCAAGGACGTGCGCGTCGCTCTGGACCGCATGAAGGAGGCCTTCGACCTCCTCGGCGAGTACGTGACCTCCCAGGGGTACGACCTGAGGTTCGCGATCGAGCCCAAGCCGAACGAGCCGCGCGGCGACATCCTGCTGCCCACCGTCGGCCACGCCCTGGCGTTCATCGAGCGCCTGGAGCGCCCCGAGCTGTACGGCGTCAACCCCGAGGTCGGCCACGAGCAGATGGCCGGGCTCAACTTCCCGCACGGCATCGCGCAGGCGCTGTGGGCGGGCAAGCTGTTCCACATCGACCTCAACGGCCAGTCCGGCATCAAGTACGACCAGGACCTGCGCTTCGGCGCCGGCGACCTGCGCTCCGCCTTCTGGCTGGTCGACCTCCTGGAGAGCGCCGGTTACGCCGGGCCCCGCCACTTCGACTTCAAGCCGCCGCGGACCGAGGACCTCGACGGCGTGTGGGCGTCGGCCGCGGGCTGCATGCGCAACTACCTCATCCTCAAGGAGCGTTCGGCCGCCTTCCGCGCCGACCCGGAGGTCCAGGAGGCCCTGCGTGCCTCGCGCCTGGACGAGCTGGCACAGCCCACGGCCGCGGACGGCCTCAAGGCGCTCCTCGCGGACCGCGCGGCCTTCGAGGAGTTCGACGTCGAGGCGGCCGCCGCGCGCGGGATGGCCTTCGAGCGCCTCGACCAGCTGGCTATGGACCATCTGCTGGGGGCCCGCGGCTGACGGCCACGCGCACGTGCCGGACCGCGTGTGACCACCCGCCGCCTCGGGCGCCGAGGATCAGTTCACCGTCACACGCGGTCCGGTCAGTGGACCGAACTTCGCGCACAGTGTTCCGGAACCATGTGGTCCCTGGCATGGGCCCGTATCAACTCCCGCGAAGGGGTCGCGTCCTGACCGCTACGAGGCGACCCTTGACGTATGGCCATGCCGCCCGTACCGCCCCAGCCGCCAGGACCACCGGGTGACACGCCGCCTCCAGGAGGGGGTGGCTTCGGACCGCCTCCCGGGGGCTACGGTCCCCCGTCCGGAGGCTACGGTCCCCCACCGGGGGTCAACGGCCCGCCCACGTACGGTGGTTGGCCCCCGCCGGAGCCGTCCGGCGGAGGCGGCGGACCGAGGCGACGACGGAATCCGCTGTTCGTTCTGCTCGCCGTGATCGTGGCCGTCGGCGTTGTCGTAGCGGTGGTCCTGATCGCGTCGGGGAGCGATGATTCGTCCGACGGGAATCCGCCCGCCGAGAGTACGAGCAGCTCACCCCGGCCGTCCTTCAGCATCCCGACCGAGCTGCCCACCAAACTGCCCAGCGAACTGCCGACATCACTGCCGTCGGGGTTCCCCACGGAGCTGCCGAGCGGCTTTCCCAGCGATGTCGAATCGCTCTTCCCGTCACTGGCGGACGAGTTGCCGTAGTCACGGGCCGGGGGGCCGAGCTCGTTGGTGGAGCGGCACACGTGCGTGCCGCTCCTTGACAGCCACGCACGCGTGCCGGGCGTTTCGAGGCGACGGCCGGGGCGGCGTCAGACCCCGCGCGGCAACCGTACGTAGATCACCGAGGTTTCCACTGTCGGTGGCACGGTCCAGGCGAACCAGGTGCAGGCGCGCGGCCTTGTCGGTGGGGGCGCTCGTCGAGCCGACGATCCTCGAGCCCGGCGTCCCCCGAGCCCCCGCCCCCCGAAGTGACGTCCCGCGAGAGGGCGGACCGGACCGTCGCCGGTCACCTTGGCCGGGGCCGCCCTGCGAGGCTCACCGCGGCGCCTCCTCGGGCGCAACGTCCGCCGACGCCAACGCGGTTGCCGGATCCTGCGCGGGGCCTCCAGCGGGCACCCAGCGGCTCCGTTCCCTGCGGTACGGCCACCAGCGTCCGTCCCGCCCCAGGCGCAGTTGCCTCGGCGCGCCGACGACCGTCCACCGGTTGCCCTCCGCCCGAAGCGACGGTCGTTCGTCCTCGTCCCAGGCCGACTCCAGAGAGGCACGCGCGCGTGCGAGCGTTTCGCCGACTACGGTCCACTCCTCCTCGAGTACGCGGAGCGCGGCGACACCGCCCAGGTGCCAGGCGCGTACGGCGATCTCCAGCCGTTCCCGGTCGCGTCCCGATCCCTCTGCCAGCCGCTCCACGACGTCGGCGCCGGGGGCGCCCGCGGCGAGGCGTACCGCATCCTGGTCGAGCGTCAGCTCCGCTTCGGTGACGTGCGAACGTGGACCCGTCCGCAGGGCTTCCGCCAGCAGGTGGTGTGCTTCCGAGGCTGTCCGGGCAGCCAGGAACTCCAGGGCAGCCGGGGCGACGCCGGGTGCGGGAGGCGTCTCGGTGTCCAGGGACGGCGGTACCCCCGGCTCGGCCGGCAGCTCGGGCAGGGCGGGCAACGGCGGCAGGATGGAGCCGGTCGCGTAGGCCTCCGCGGCGTCCACGCCCTCCGGTTCGGGCGACGCGGACGGTTCGGACGGTGTGTCTACGGGGGCGGCGGTGCTGCGGGCCTGGAGGTCGTCCAGGAGGTCACGTTCGCCCCGTCCGCGCATCAGCAGCAGGACGAAGGGGTCCTGGTCCAACAAGCGTGCCACCTGGTAGCAGAGGGCCGCTGTGTGCCCGCAGTGGTCCCAGGCATCGCAGCCGCACTCCGGTTCCAGATCACCCATGCCCGGCAGCAGTTCGATGCCTGTGGCGGCCGCGTCCTCCACCAGGTGCGGCGGCATGTCGCGGTCCAGCAGAGCCGCCACGTACCCCGCGCGCTCGACCGCCATGTCCAGGAGACGGTCCCACTGTTCGGCGGTCAGCTCCTCCAGCAACACGTCGGCCCGGTGCGCCGTACGGTCGCGGCCCTGGACGACGGCCGTGATACGCCCCGGGCGCACGGACACCGCACCGACCGCTCCCGCCCGCGCCAGCCTGCGGCCCGCCTTGAGCTGTCCGGCATCCAGCGCCGTCTCCTCCAGTGCCTTCAGCCAGGCCTGGCCCCACCAGGTCCGGGCGAACCCGCGTCCTTGCGCGGGCGGCAGCGCGGCGAACGTGCGCTCCATGTCACCGTCGTGTCGAGTCATCGGGCGCCCCCTCGCAGTTCCACCAGATCGGCCAGCTCCGCGTCCGTCAGCTCGGTCAGTGCCGCCTCGCCTGCGCCTAGCACCGCGTCGGCCAGTTCCCGTTTGCGGCTGATCATGTCGGCGATCCGGTCCTCGATGGTTCCTTCGGCGATCAGCCGGTGCACCTGAACGGGCCGGGTCTGGCCGATGCGGTACGCACGGTCGGTGGCCTGTGCCTCGACGGCGGGGTTCCACCATCGGTCGTAGTGCACGACATGTTCGGCGCGGGTGAGGTTCAGGCCGGTGCCCGCGGCCTTCAACGACAACAGGAAGACGGGCACTTCACCGTTCTGGAAGCGCCGCACCAAGGTCTCGCGTTCGGTGATGGGTGTTCCGCCGTGCAGGAACTGCGAGGGCACACCGCGAGCGGCCAGGTGCTGTTCGATGAGGCGTCCCATGCGCACGTACTGCGTGAAGACCAGGACGCTCGCCCCCTCGGAGAGGATCGTGTCGAGCAACTCGTCCAGCAGCTCGAGCTTTCCCGAGCGCCCGGCGATCGTCGGGCGCTCCTCCTTGAGGAACTGCGCGGGGTGGTTGCAGATCTGCTTCAGGCCCGTCAGGAGCTTTACGATCAGACCGCGCCGGGCCATGCTGTCGGCCCCGGCGATCTCCGCGAGCGTCTCGCGGACCACGGCCTCGTACAGACCCGCCTGTTCGGTGGTGAGGTACACGGCACGATCGGTCTCCGTCTTCGGAGGGAGCTCCGGCGCGATCCCGGGATCCGACTTGCGTCGGCGCAGCAGGAACGGCCGTACCAGCCGGGTGAGGCGCTCGGCGGCGGCCGGGTCCTGGCCGCTCTCGACGACCTGGGCGTAACGCGCGCGGAAGGTGCCCAGGCGGCCCAGCAGTCCGGGCGTCGTCCAGTCGAGGATCGCCCAGAGCTCCGACAGGTTGTTCTCGACCGGGGTGCCGGTGAGGGCCACGCGCGCGCGTGCGCCGATGGAGCGCAGTTCCCGCGCGGTCGCCGAGTACGGGTTCTTCACGTGCTGGGCCTCGTCCGCCACGACCATGCCCCAAGGCACCTCGGCCAGGCGGCGTGCGTCCAGGCGCATCGTGCCGTACGTGGTGAGGACGAACTCCCCGTCCGTCACGGAGGCCAGATCACGCCGGGACCCGTGGAAGCGGTGCACGCGCGTGCCGGGCGCGAACTTCTCGATCTCGCGCTGCCAGTTGCCCATCAGGGACGTCGGACACACCACCAGCGTCGGACCGGCGGACGAGGCGTCGGACTGTCGGTGAAGATGCAGCGCGATCAGGGTGATCGTCTTGCCGAGGCCCATGTCGTCGGCCAGGCAGCAGCCCAGGCCCAGGGACGTCATCCGGGCCAGCCAGCTCAGGCCCCGCCGCTGGTAGTCCCGCAGCGTGGCGGTGAGGGCGGCCGGCTGACCCACCGGCTCCTGGCCCTCGGGGTCCGCGAGCCGCTCGCGCAGCGCCGCCAGCCAGCCGGTGGGCCGCACCTCGACCTGGCGGCCGTCGACCTCCGTGGAGCCTGTCAGCGCGGCGCCGAGCGCGTCGATGGCCGTCACCTTGCGGTCCTGCTGCGCGCGGGCGCGCCGTACCTCCTGCGGATCGACGAGGACCCACTGGTCGCGCAGCCGCACCATGGGGCGGTTCGTCTCGGCGAGCCGGTCGAGCTCCTCGCGTGTGAGCCGCTCGTCGCCCAGTGCGAACGACCAGTTGAAGACGAGCAGCGCGTCCGCGGACAGGAACGACGGCGTGTCGGAGAAGGCCCTGTCGGGCGTGGACTCCTCGTCCGGCGGACCGATCACCGCGCGGGCGGTCAGGTTGTGGGCCAGCTCCTTGGGCCAGTGGACGTCGACGCCGGCCCCGGCGAGGGTCCGAGTGCCCTCTTGAAGGAGGTCGGTCACCTCGTCGTCGGCCAGTTCCACCGCATCCGGCACCGCGGCGGAGAGCAGCGGCGTGAGCGGCGTCCAGGCGCGGGCGGCGCGGCGCAGGGCCAGGAGGGCGTCCATCCGCGCGCGTGGGCCGAAGGCGCCGGATCCCGCCCACACGTCGGCGGCGTCCGCGACGAGTGTCGGGTCACTCACGCTGTGCACCTGTAGCACCGCCCGGAACGACAGCGGCGCATCGTCGCGCGTCTCGGCGGCGAGGCCGGGGACCTCGAGCCGCAGCGACAGCCGTACGCCCGCGTCGTGGCCGGCCGCGACATCCGCGGCCCACGCGCGCTGATCGGGCACATGCTGCGGCTCCTGCGCGGCAAAGGCGGGCCCGCCCGTCACGAGCGCCGCCGCCGGGGAGCGGGGAAGGGCGTCGGCGACCGCGTCCAGGAAGGCGCGCAGCAGCCGCTCCGGATCGGGCAACCGCGGTGGCTGCGTGCCGTTCAGCGGAAGGGCGTGCGCTTCGGGCGGCATCGCGGCGGCGAGGGCGCGGAGGTGTTCGACGTCCTGAGGTCGCAGGGGACCGGCGCGCCAGGCATCGTGGTCGTCCTCCGAGAGGCCGGGCAACAGCAGTCCACGTGCCACGAGCTGAAGGGCCAGCACGGCGGCCGCGCCCCAGAAGACGCCCGCTCGGTGCGACTGCGCGGACGTACGCGCGCGCGTGAGCACCGGCAGAGCGGCACGCACCGGGAGCAGAACGGCCGGCACGCGCACCAGCTCGACACCCTCGTCGCCGGGCAGCGCGACGGCCAGCTCCTCCACGGATCCGGACGCGATGAGTGGAACCGCGCCGCCGTCCGCTCGCCAGAAGGCGACCCGGCCGGTACGGGCGGGATCACCGGGGACGAAGACGGCACAGCAGGAGGCCAGTTCGGAGATTTCGGACGGTGTTGCGTCGGGAAGCCTCGGCACAGCTCTGCAGCACTCCTCAAATTTGACTACCCGGGTGGAGTGGCCGAGGGTACAGCACTCCTGTGCTCGTCGGGCGTGCCAGCTCCGTGATCTGGGTCACTCTCTGGTTGTCGGGGTATGTCCCCCAGTGTGTAGCCCGGCTGCGCGGGGCCCGGCGAATCGACCGCACATCGGCGGGCACCGGATCTCGCGGGCCCAGTAGGGGCCGCACCTCAGGGTCGTCTCAGGGTCGCGATCCGGAACCGTGGGAAGCGCGGACCCGTTTTCAGGTCAGAGAGCGGCAGTGGCCGCGAAGGAGGCGACGCACATGTCGAAGAACGCGAAGATCGCCGCAGGAGGTGTGGCGGCCGGTCTCATCCTGTTGATCTGGCTGCCCTGGTGGGCCGCGCTCCTGATAGTCCTGGGAGTCCCGGCCGCCGCGTACCTCACGCTCGACCCGTCACAGCGGCGCAGGCTGCGCCGCGTCTCGCGCAAGGAACTCGGTCGCTGACCCTCACCCGGCCGCCCGCGCGACCGGGGTGGACAGAGAGCAGGAGTTGACCACATCGCCGCTCGCGGGCCTGCCGACGGTCCGGTCCGCGGGCGGTCGGGTGCCTCGCTCCACCCAGGAGACCAGGGCGTCGAAGGCCGAGCGGTAGCAAGGCAGGATCGGCCGCAGTCGATCCGGATGGGTGTCGTACAGGCCGTCGACGTGGGTGCCGCCCGCGATCGTGAAATAGCGGTGCAGCGGGCCCCGACCGCTCGCGTCGACCATGCGCGCGTACACGTCCGAGTCGGCCGCCTTCGGCAGCAGCGCGTCCAGGTCGCCATGCAGCGTGAGCAGCGGTCGTCCGATGCGCCCGGTCAGGGCGACGCGGGCCACGGCGCGGTGGACGGACGACGGGCGCGACGCGTAGTCGTACGAGGCGTCGGACGCGCACGGTGCCAGGATCTGCTCCGGCGTCGTCCCGGTGGACGTACCGGGGCAGCCGGGGTCGTAGGCAGGGTCGAACTCGGCGCGGTAGATCTTCTGCGTGACGCCCCAGTAGGCCTGCTCGTGGTACGGCCACAGAAACTCGGAGCCACGCGCGAAGCCGACCGCGTACAGATCCTCGTCCCGTGCGGAGCCGAGCATGCGGGCGACTGCCGTGGGCAAGGAGGTGAGCAGGTTGGGGCCGTTCGCGGTCCACAGTGCGCCCTCCCAGTCCACGCCGCCGTCGTACAGCTCTGGATGGTTCTCCAGCTGCCAGCGGGTGAGGTAGCCGCCGTTGGAGATGCCGGTCATGTAAGTACGCCGGGGAGTGTTGCCGTAACGCTGGGCCACTGCCTTGCGGGCGGCCCGGGTGAGCTGAGTGGTCCGCGTGTTCCACTCGGCGACGGCGTCACCGGGCTGCTTGCCGTCGCGGTAGAAGTCGGCGCCGTTGTTGCCCTTGTCGGTCGCGGCGTAGGCATAACCCAACGCGAGCACCTGGTCGGAGATCGCCGTGTCCGTCGCGTACTGCCTGCGGGTACCGGGGGCTCCGGTGACGACCAGTTTGCCGTTCCAGCGGTCAGGCAGCCGGATCACGAACTGCGCGTCATGACGCCATCCGTGGGTGGCGTTGAAGCGGGAGGAGTCAGGGAAATAGCCGTCGATCTGAATCCCCGGAACCCCGGTCGGCGTCCGGGTGCCCCGGGCCGTCAGCCCTGCCTGGTCGGCCATGTCGGTGTAGGGCGTGCCGGCGAGCCCTGCCGTCGTCAGATCCGCGAGGCAGGCGCTTCGCTGGAAGGCCGCGCCCGGCACCCGTACGTGTTCCTGCCGGGCGCAGTGCTGCTCGTCAACTGCCGCGGCAGCCGCTACCGGACCCGGCCCACCGAGGGCGCCGGCCAGCAGCATTGCGGCGATGAACGGAACACCTCGGGACAGGCGCATGACGGCCTCCTGGCAGCGGGGACGGACACATGAGGGAGCGGAGCCGTGAAGGCTGCCTCATAGTGCCGTCCTGGTTCCGTGCCATCCATGGGTCGGGGCCACATGGGACGCCGCCGCCAGATGGGGCCACCAGACACCGACGGGTCCGTCGGGCCTGTTGGCGTGCCGTTGAGCGCGCAGCTCAGCTGGGGCGTACGGCCATCTTGTCGAGCTCCTCCAGCAGCCCGGGCAGCTCCGGTCCGCGGCCCACCGGCAGGACCTCGCCGGGCTCGTCGTCGAGGAGGACGAACGCGATGTCGTCGGTCCTGGCGACGAGCGACCAGCCGGGTCCGTCCGCGCGCAGGGTCCGTGCGTCGCCGGGCGCGAAGGAGGACCTCACGCGGCCGAGGGGCGGCGGTGAGTCCACGTACGCGCGAGCCTCGGCCAGAACCCGCCGGATACCCGCATGTCCGCCCCGGTCCTCGTCCTTCTCGCCCGTATCGGCCCCTGCGCCCTCGCGCCCGCCCGTGTCCGCGCCCGCGGCGGTGTCCGCCGGTCCACCGCCCGCCGTCGCGAAGTCGGTGTCGTCGATCTGCTCACGCCACATCGCCCACTGCAGTGCGATTTCGTCGGCGCCCAGGCGTCGCTGGGCCGGCCCCCACACGCTCGTGTCCGGTGGCGTCAACGGCGGACCGTCCGCCACCTCGGGGTCGGGATCGTGCGGCTCAGGCACATTCGGGGCGGCGACCGCGACCGCGAGGGGCCAGCCGGGCAGCGCGGCCACGACCGTACGTTCGTCCGGTGACAGGTCGTACTCCATGCCGCAGTCCCAGGAGGCGATGGCGACGGCGACCAGGGAGACGTCGTCGATGACGACCGTCCACCGAGCCCCGTCGCCGTCCTGGCCGAGTACCAGGCCGTATCCGTCGGCGAGCGGCGCGAGGCCGAGCGTCGCACAGGCCTCCGGATAGTCGTCGCCCAGCACGCTCGGAAACTTCGCCGGCGTCAGCAGCACCGCCGTGAGCACATAGAGCGCATCGTCCGCGGCGGCGACGGTCTCCTCGTCCGTCCCGGCCATCCCAGCCTCCCCATCGGTTCGTCCATCGGCGCGCACCCTAGTGCGAGCGGAAGCCGCTTGTCACGACTCCCCGGCACACCCGAGCTGTAGCTTTCCGACTGGTCGGGGCGAATCGACCGAGATCGTCCGTCGTGTCAGGCCGCCGGGAGCCCGAGGAGGCTGCGGGCGACGGTCTGCGGTGACTCGTCGCGCTCCCGGGCGAGCGCGATGACGGCCCGGCACGCCAGCTCGCTCACCCCGAACGACAGCGCCTCCGGAGACACCCAGCCGGTTGCCTCGTCGATCTGCTCCTGGTCGTCCTCCGCGCAGGCCGACACATAGACGGCGGCGGCCTCGAACAGATTGTGCGGGCGCTTGTCCTTGTGCGTGCGCCGGTGCTGGTCTCTGTTGGCGTCTTCCTCCGTGCGCGAGGAACCGAGAAGCCTCGCCCACGACTTGCGCACCCTGTCCCACATGCTGGCCGCCTTCCCCCTGTGTGGCTGATCCGACTGATCGTCCATCTTCCATTATTCAACGTGGAGTTGAAGTCTCGGCGGCACAAGGGGAGCTGCCGGCCGGCACGCGCGTGTGGTCACTCCTCGAGTGAGGCGATCGTCTCGTGCAGCCAGGCGAGTTCGGTCCGCGACGTGGCCCGCGCGATGGTCAGGATGCCGCGTCGGAAGGGGTCGTCCAGCTCCTCCGCGGGCAGCGGCCGGTCTCCGTCGTAGAAGAAGCTCGCGGGCTCTTCGAGGAAGGCCAGCCGACGCCTCAGTACAGCGGACTGGGCGGCCGGATCGTCCAGGTGCCGCAGGAAGGCGAGCAGTGTGAACCACCGGTTCTCGTCGCTGATGTCGCGCGGGTCGGGCTCGGCGAGCCGGCGGCGCAGGTCCTGGCGGCCCGCTTCGGTCGGCGTCAGGACATGACGCGGAGCGGCCACCGAGCCGGGTTCCGTGGCACGGGCGAGCAGACCCGCCTTCTCCAGCCGTTTGATCGCGGGGTACAGCGTGCCCTCGGCGACCGGCTTCACGTGCCCCGTCAGCGCTGTGAGGCGTTTGCGCAGCTCATAGCCGTGGAGCGGGGTTTCGTAGAGGAATCCGAGGATGGCGAGCTCCAGCATGGCCACATTCTCGCTCACAGCGGGTGTACATCCAAGATGAAGTACATCGAAGTCTTGATACATCGGAACCGATGTATATAGTCGAAGGGCTGGCAAGCGGTGGCCGCTCTCGCGGCGGGCGCGGCGCGGGACCGACAAGGCTCCACGGGAGGACGCGATGAGGCAGGCCGAGTTCGACGGCAAGGGCAGCTGTATCCGCTGGACGCAAACACCGGGAGCGGGACCCGCGCGCGTGTACGTGCACGGTCTGGGGTCGATCGCCTCCGTGTACCACGCCCACATCGCCGCCCGGCCGGAACTCGCGGGTCGACGGAGCCTGTTCGTCGACCTGCCGGGCCACGGCATCAGTGACCGGCCCGAGGGCTTCGGGTACCGGCTGGAGGACCACGCCGACGCCCTGGCGGCGGCCCTGGACGCGGCGGGGGAGGGCGGCACAGAGCTGATCGCGCACAGCATGGGCGGTTCCGTCGCCCTCGTGCTGGCCCATCGTCGGCCCGACCTCGTCTCCCGGCTGGTCCTCACCGAGGCCAACCTCGACGCCTCGCCGCCGCCCGCCGCGGGCAGTGCATGGATCACGGCCTACGAGGAGGAGGAGTTCGTCGGCGGGGCGTACGCGCGCGTGCTGGACGCGGTCGGGCCGCTCTGGGCGGCGACCATGCGGCTGGCCGACCCGCGCGCCCTGCACCGCAGTGCCGTGGGGCTGCGACGCGGTTCCGAGCCGATCATGCGGGAAATCCTCGAAGGACTGCCGATCGATCGCGTGTTCCTTCAGGGCGAGCTCAGCGGAGAACTCCTGGGCAGGCAGGCTCTGGAGGCGGCTGGTGTGTGCGTGGTGACCGTGCCCGGTGCCGGGCACAACGTCATGCTCGACAACCCGGACGCCTTCGTCGCGGCCGTCGCCGGGCAGTGCTGAGACGTCAGAACTTCCGTGCGGCCAGTGCCAGGAAGCGGTCGTCCTCGTCGACGTACGACGTCATGCGCCACCCGGAACCGCCCAGCAGCGGCCGGAGGTTGGGCTCGGCCCGCAGGTCGCCCGGGGTGATCTGCCGGCCGTGACGTGCCGCGAGTGCCGCCCTGCCGATCGGGTGGAACAGAGCGAGTGTGCCGCCGCGGCGCACCACGCGGGCCAACTCCCGCAGGTTCTCGGCGGGATGGGGCAGGTGCGCGATGAGACCGGCCGCGAACACCGCGTCGAGCGACTCCGCCCGCAACGGCAGCGCGGCCACGTCGGCGAGCAGCAACTGCCCGTCGACGCCGCGTCCGGCCTGTGCGGCGGCCTCCAGCATGGCCGGGGTCAGATCGGCCCCGAGAACCACTCCCGAGGGCCCCACAGCGGCACGCAGCGACGGCAGGGCGCGCCCGGTGCCACAACCCGCGTCGAGGACGCGGTCCCCCTCGCGCAGCCCGAGCTCGGCGACCGCGGCGGCGTAGGCGGGTCCGTCGTCGGGAAACCGGCTGTCCCAGTCGGCGGCGCGGGCCGTGAAGAACTCCTGTACACGCGTGTGGTCGTCGCTCATGTTCCGCATGATCCCTCACCGGCACGGATGACGCCGCTGTGCACACGTTCGAGCGTGACGCGATCGTTCCGCTGCATCTCTGTGTCATATTCCAACAGCTTTCGAAATGCGCCCCCTCCGCGCGCCCCTGCCCCGGCTAGCGTCCCGGAGCCATGGGACACCTGGACCACGCCGCCCTCGGCTGGCTGACCCCCGTGCTGTCGTACGTGATGGCGTGCATAGGCGCCGCGCTGGGGCTGCGCTGCACCGTCCGCGCGCTCGGCGCAACCGGCCGGTCGCGCCGCAACTGGCTCATCACCGCCGCCTCGGCCATCGGCACCGGCATCTGGACCATGCACTTCGTGGCCATGCTGGGCTTCAGCGTCAGCGGCACCGACATCCGCTACGACGTGCCGCTCACCATCGTGAGCCTCCTCGTCGCCATGGTCGTCGTCTGCGGCGGCGTCTTCGCCGTCGGGTACAGCCGTGACCGGACCCGCGCGCTCTGCCTCGGCGGGCTCACCACCGGGCTCGGCGTCGCGAGCATGCACTACCTGGGCATGGCCGCGGTGCGACTCCACGGCGACGTCGACTACGACCCCGCACTCGTCGGACTCTCCGTCCTGATCGCCGTCCTCGCGGCCACGGCGGCCCTGTGGGCGGCGCTCAACATCCAGTCGCCCGTGGCCGTCACCATCGCCTCCCTGATCATGGGCGCGGCGGTCAGCAGCATGCACTACACCGGGATGTTCGCGGTCAGCGTGGAGGTCACACCCGCCGGCGCGGTCCTGCCCGGGGCCACGGCGATGCAGTTCATCTTCCCCCTCGCCGTCGGCCTCGGGTCCTATCTCTTCCTGACCTCGGCCTTCGTCGCACTGTCGCCCACCACGGGGGAGCGCGCGGCATCCGCGTCGGCCCAGGGATCGGTCGAGAGCGTCGCCGGCTAGCGGCGGATCCGGACCCGCGACGGCCCGGAACAGCACGCCCCCGAACCACTTCCGAGCGAGGAGGCCATGCGTACACCCCGTAGGACCACCGCAGACGGCGCCGAGACGCCGTCCCCGCCCCCTGTACGCGGCCGCCGCGCCCATGCAGGACCGCCGGCCGACGAGGGTCCGCGAGAGCCCTCGGGCGCAGCTCCGCAGGACACACCCACGCGCGTGGGGCGCTGGCGCATGCGGCCGCGCACCGTGCGCGCCAAGATCGTCTGCCTGCTGATGGTGCCGGTCGTCTCACTGCTGGCCCTGTGGGCCTACGCCACCGTCACCACCGCGCAGGACGTCTCCAGGCTGCGCCAGTTGCAGCGCGTGGATGCCGGGATCAGGGCACCCGCGGCGGCGGCCGTGGCGGCCCTCCAGGCAGAACGCGAGGCCGCGGTGCGCTGTGCGACCGACCCGTCCGCCGGCCGGAGCGACGAGTACAGGAAGCTCTCGCAGGACACCGACAAGGCGGTGGCCCGGCTACGCCTCGGCGACCGCAACACCGTCGCCGAGGGCGAGGAACTCCCCGCCGAAGTGGCCCGGCGACTGGAGGCCTTCGTCACCGGCGCCGAGCAGCTCAGCACCGTACGCGGTGCCGTGCTCGACCGTCGCTCGGGCTGGGACGAGGCGTACGGGCGGTACACGAGGACCATCGCGAGCGCGTTCTCGGTGGGCAGTGCCCTCACCGGTATCCAGGACGCCGAACTCGGCTCCGACGCGCGCGTGCTGCTCGAATTCGCCCGCGCGGGCGAGGCGTTGGCCCAGGAGGACGTGATGCTGGACAGCGCACGCCTCGCCGGGCGCCTCGACGGAGAGCGGTTGCGGCTGTTCACCGGCGCCGTCGACACCCGCCGTACGCTCACCGAGTCCGCAGTGGCCGACCTGCGAGGCCCGGAACGCGCTGCCTGGCAGAGCCTCGCCGGCGGCGGCGACTACGAGGCCGTGGGCGCCGTCGAGGACAAGGTCCTCGCCACCGCACCGGGCGTACGAGCGATCGACGCCGCGTCGGAAACCACCTGGAGCAAGGCACACGCGCGCGTGCAGGACGCGATGCGGACCATCGAGGTGGACGCCGGGCGGGACGTCGCGGATCGCGCCGACCCGTTCACCCGCGGTCTGGTCACCCCGGCCGGGGCCGCCGTCCTCTTCGGTCTCGCCGCTGTCGCCGCCTCGCTGGTGATCTCCGTACGCATCGGCCGTGGCCTAGTCGTCGAGCTGGTGAGCCTGCGCAACAGCGCCCTGGAGATCGCCCGGCGCAAGCTCCCCGAGGCCATGCGGAGACTGCGCGCCGGTGAGGAGATCGACGTCCGGGCCGAGGCGCCGCCCGGACCGCCCGCCGAGGACGAGACCGGTCAGGTCGGCGAGGCCCTGGGCACCGTCCACCGTGCCGCACTGCGTGCCGCCGTGGAGCGTGCCGAGCTCGCCAGCGGCATCTCCGGCGTCTTCGTCAACCTCGCTCGGCGCAGCCAGGTCCTGGTGCACCGCCAACTCAGTCTGCTGGACAGCATGGAGCGGCGTTCCGACGACCCGAACGAACTCAGCGACCTCTTCCGGCTGGACCACCTCACCACCCGCATGCGACGCCACGCGGAGAGCCTGATCATCCTCTCCGGGGCGGCGCCCGGTAGGGCCTGGCGGATGCCGGTCTCCCTGACCAACGTGGTCCGCGCGGCCGTCTCCGAAGTCGAGGACTACGCGCGCGTGGAGGTACGGCAGCTCCCCGAAGCGGCCGTCATCGGCGCGGCCGTCGCCGACCTCACCCACCTCCTGGCCGAGATCATCGAGAACGCGGCCCAGTTCTCGCCTCCCCACACGTGTGTGCGCGTCACCGGCGAGCCCGTCGGCAACGGTTACGCGGTCGAGGTCGAGGACCGGGGCCTCGGCATGGGCAAGGAGACACTGGCAGAGGCCAACCGGCGCATCGAACAGTCCGAGGCGCTCGACCTGTTCGACAGCGATCGGCTCGGCCTCTTCGTGGTCAGCAGGCTCGCGTCCCGGCACGGCATCAAGGTGCATCTGCGCACCTCGCCCTACGGCGGCACCACCGCCGTCGTCCTGCTGCCCACGGCGTTGCTGCACGGCACTCCGGTGGAACGTTCCGGCGAGAAGGTGGCGGACTCCGACCGGTCCGCCGAGCGCGACTACGCGCGCGTGCCCGCCGCCGATCGGCACCAGGAGTCCGTGCAAGTCGTCACGGACCGGCGTCAGGAGTCCGTTCCAGTCGTCACGGACCGGCGCCAGGAGTCCGTGCACGCCGTCGCCGACCGGCCCGCACTGGTGGCGCCCGCACCGGCCGGGGCGGAGACCCAGACCGACACCCCACCCCCCGGAGTCACCACCTTGCGACTGCACCGCCCTCCGGACGGCTCCGAAGCCTCCGACGACCTCCCACGCCGCGTGCGGCAGGCGAGCCTCGCCCCCCAACTGCGCGAGGGGCGACACGAGGAGCCGCCGGGAACGGCCGCCTCCCGCGACGACGACCAGCGCACCCCCGAACTCGTCAGGGACCGCATGGCGGCCTACCGCGACGGCTGGACGCGCGGCGGCGGCAGGCAGCCCGGCCGAGGTGGCACGCCCGATTCCACAGCGCACAGCGACAGCAGCGAAGGAGACCTCGCATGATCCAGGATCCGAGCATGAGGGCCGCCCAGCGGTCCGGTGAACTCGACTGGCTGCTGGACGACCTGGTGGTGCGGGTGAGTGAGGTGCGGCACGCCGTGGTGCTGTCCAACGACGGGCTCGCCGTGGGCGCGTCGACCGGCCTGCGCCGTGAGGACGCCGAGCACCTCGCCGCGGTGGCCTCCGGCTTCCACAGTCTGGCCAAGGGAACGGGCCGGCACTTCGGCGCCGGCGGGGTGCGTCAGACCATGGTCGAGATGGACGACGCCTTCCTGTTCGTGGCGGCAGCGGGCGACGGCTCCTGTCTCGCCGTCCTCACCGCAGTGACGGCCGACATCGGACTGGTGGCGTACGAGATGGCACGCCTGGTCAAGCGCGTCGGCGAGCACCTCCACGCGCCGCCGCGCGCCGCCGCCCGGCCGCCCGCCGCGGGATGAGCCGGAAGGACGGTCCCCGCACATGACCGATGACACGACGGCCGACCCGCGCGAGCAGGGCGGCCAGTGGTACGACAGCGAGGCCGGGCCCCTCGTCCGCCCGTACGCCATGACGGGCGGACGCACCCAACCCGGCCCCACCGGGGTGCGGTTCGATCTGATCGCCCTTGTCACCCTGGACGCGGCCGCGCCCGATGCCGACGACGACATCGCGCTCGGGCCGGAACACCGGGCCCTTGTCGAGCTCTGCCGACCGGAGACGCAGTCCGTCGCGGAACTCGCCGCGGGCGCGGATCTGCCCGTGGGGGTCGTCAGGGTGCTCCTGGGCGATCTGCTGGAACTGGGCCGCGTCACCGTCAGCCGTCCCGTCCCGCCCGCGCAGCTTCCTGACGAACGGATTCTGCGCGAGGTGATCGAAGGATTGCGGGCCCTGTAGACGACCTTTCAGAACCAGCCAAAAGCGGTCCAACCCCACGAAAGGCAGCCGTAGTTGTCATGATGCTGACTTCGCACCGTGACGTCGACCGATGCCGGCACTCCCGAGAGAAGTGATCGATGGTCTCCGAGCACCCCGACGCCCCCGACGGCGACACCGCCGCCCTGGCGTTGAAGATCCTTGTCGCCGGTGGATTCGGCGTGGGCAAGACCACCCTGGTGGGCGCGGTCAGTGAGATCAGGCCGCTGCGCACCGAGGAACTGCTCAGTGAAGCCGGGCAGCTGGTGGACGACACCGACGGCGTGAACCAGAAGGTCACCACGACGGTCGCCATGGACTTCGGGCGCATCACCATCCGCTCCGGCTTGTCCCTCTACCTCTTCGGTACCCCCGGTCAGGACCGCTTCTGGTTCCTGTGGGACGAGCTGTCGCAGGGAGCCCTGGGAGCCGTGGTCCTCGCGGACACCCGGCGCCTGGAGGCCTGCTTCCCGGCGGTGGACTACTTCGAGCACCGCCACATCCCGTTCGTCGTCGCCGTCAACTGCTTCTCGGGCGCCCGGGCGTACGGCGCGCACGACGTCTCGCGCGCCCTCGACCTGGACCGGGGAACCCCCGTGGTGCTCTGCGACGCCCGGGACCGCGATTCGGGGAAGGAAGTACTGATCCGACTCGTCGAGTACGCCGGGCGGATGCACACCGCCCGGCTGCTCGACTCCGTGGGCTGACTGGTCTTCGTCCGCCGTCGTTCCTGGTGCCGACCGACCCGGACTCGGCCCGGTGTCAGTCGGCGACGTCCCTCTCCGCCAGTACCTTGTCGATCGAGACGCGGACGAGGAGTTCCCCCGGAACACCGTTGCGGGCCCCGAACTCCTCCGCACGCTCTTCGCCCATGTAGCGGGCCCCGATGCGACCGGCCCAGTGCCTCAGCTCCTCGAGATCCTCCGAGATCCGGGCTCGGCCCCGCACCACCACGTAGCCGTACGGCGGCCGGTCGTCGTCCACGCACAGCGCCACCCGGCCGTCACGGGCCAGATTGCGGCCCTTCACACTCGACTTGCCGGTGCTGAACACCAGGTCGTCCCCGTCGAGCACGAACCAGATCGGCGTCACATGCGGACTCCCGTCGGCTCGCACGGTCGAGAGCTTCGCGGTGCGCGTGCCCTGCGAGACGAACGCCCGCCATTCCTCATCGGTCATCTTCTGCGCCATGCCCTTCATCCTCCTTGCTTGTGGGCCGGATCGTCGGGAAGGGTGACGAGGAGATCCTCCGGCGCAGGGGGAGACATCTACACGGGGAGACCGGATCATGGCGCAGAACCAGGGACTTGGCTGGCTCCTGGACGACCTGACAGAGCGCGTCGATCATGTGCGACACGCGTTGGTACTGTCCAACGACGGTCTGGTGACGGGTGCGAGCACGGGGCTGCGACGCGAGGACGCCGAGCACCTCGCCGCCGTCTCGTCCGGACTGCACAGCCTGGCCAAGGGCTCGGGACGGCACTTCGGCGCGGGCAGAGTCCGCCAGACGATGGTCGAGTTCGACGACGCCGTGCTGTTCGTCACCGCGGCGGGCACCGGCAGCTGTCTGTGTGTACTCAGCGGTGCGGAAGCAGACATCGGCCAGATCGCCTACGAGATGACCCTGCTCGTCAACCGGGTCGGTGAGCACCTCGACGTGGACGCCCGACAGCCCGAACGGACATCGCTCACAGACCTCTGACCTGCTGGTTCGTCATCTCTCGTGGAGTTATCCACAGGCCCGCCACCAGATCCGGCGCAGCGGCTACGGTTTTGTCACGGCGAGCGCACAGAGCGTGAGTCACCGACTCCACGGGGGAGACCGACCATGTCAGCCGACACCATCACGACGCCGCACCACCCGCACCACCCCCTTGCCTTCACACCCAGTCGAGCCGCCCGGGAGCTGGGACTGAAGCGAGGCGAGTTGGACCTCGCGGTCCACCTAGGACTCATTCGGACCGTGCCCGACGAAGGCGGCGGGGGCAGGCGCGTCCCACGGTCCGAGATCGATCGGCTGCGTACGGGGGACGGGGTTTCCGAGGCGTTGCTGGACCGCGTGCGGGTGGTGGGCACGACGGAGGGCGCGGACGTCATGAACGTGCCGGCCGGCAGGTTCACGCGCCTCGCGCGCCTGGGCGTCGTGGTGCCGGTGAAGTGGTACCTCAACCGCTACCGAGCCGTGGTCTGGCTGTATCTGGCCGAGGAGCTGAAGCAGTTCGCCGCCGACGAGAAGAACGCGCCGCTGCTGACCGCCCGGCGTATGCCCGAAGGGCCGCGCGGCCTGCTGGACGCGGGCGTGGACCTGCGGCCGCGCAACTGGCGTGGACGCCACCGGGGATTCCTGCTGCGACTGGCCGAAGACCCATGGGAGAGCGCCGGCGCCATGGCCGCCTTCCTCGACCCCGTCCAGGTCGCGGAGATCGTCCCCGACCCCTATGAGCGTTCCCATCTGAACCGCTTCCGGCCAGGGCCACCGGCATCCGGCGCGCCGGGTTCGCCCGCCTCCCTCATCGCCGAGAGGCTCATGACGGCGGACGACCCGGATGAGATCAGCCTGCTGCGGGCCGACCTGGCGGCGGTTCTGGAGGAGGCACGCGAAAGGCGCCCCGCGCCGCGCCCCACGGCGAAACGGGCGCCGGTCCCGGCCCATTCAAGGACTTTCGGACCGCCCCGGACCGAGGAGCCGGGGCAGCCCGAGGAGCCTCGGCAGCCTGACGAGCCGACGCGGCCTGAGGACTCACAACCGCCACGCGGCCTCCTGAGCCGGCTCCGTCGCAGAACCCGCCGGGCTACAGCGACCTGAACAACCCCTCCTGGACGACGGACACCAGCAGCCGTCCCTCCAGGTCGTAGATCCGCCCACGGGCGAGGCCCCTTCCGCCGGTCGCGATCGGCGACTCCTGGTCGTACAGGAACCACTCGTCCGCACGGAAAGGCCGGTGGAACCACATCGCGTGGTCCAGCGACGCGATGTCGAAGCTCCGCGGGCCCCACAGCGGCTCGACCGGGATGCGCACGGCGTCCAGAAGGGTCATGTCACTGGCGTAGGTCAGCGCGCAGGTGTGGACCACCGGGTCGTCGCCGAGCGGCCCGACCGCGCGCATCCACACCGCGCTGCGCGGCTCCGCGTCCTTGACCTCCTCAGCGGACCAGCGCAGCCGGTCCACATAGCGGATGTCGAAGGGCTGACGGCGCGCCATCCGCTCCAACTGCTCCGGCAGCGCGCCCAGATGCTCCCGGATCTCATCGGTGACCGTCGGCAGCGACTCCGGGTCCGGGACCTTACGGCCCGGCGGCAGCTGGTGCTCGAAGCTCCCCTGTTCAGGCTTGTGGAAGGAGGCGGTGAGATTGAAGATCGTGCGGCCCTGTTGTACGGCGGTGACCCGGCGGGTCGTGAACGACCTGCCGTCCCGCACCCGTTCGACCTGGTACACGATCGGCACGCCCGGCCGCCCCGGGCGCAGGAAGTACGCGTGCAGCGAGTGCACCGGACGGTCGCCCTCCGTGGTGCGCGCGGCGGCGACCAGCGCCTGGCCCGCCACCTGGCCGCCGAAGACCCGCTGGAGGGACTCCTGCGGGCTGCGGCCACGGAAGATGTTGACCTCGATCTGCTCCAGGTCGAGCAGATCGACGAGCCTCTCGGCCGGGTTCGTCGTCATGGGTGAGATTCTCCTGTGTTCACAGCGCTCACAGCTGGCCCACGTCGGTGACGCGGACCACCGCGCGGCCCTCCGCGTCGGAGGCGGCGAGGTCGACCTCCGCGCTGACGCCCCAGTCGTGGTCGTTGTTCGGGTCGTCGAAGATCTGGCGGACCCGCCACAGACGGTTCGCCGGTTCCTCCTCGATCACCAGCAGCTTCGGGCCGCGGGCGTCGGGGCCGGTGCCGAGGTCCTCGTACTCGTCCCAGTACTTGTCCATCGCCTCGCCCCAGGCATCTGCGTCCCAGCCTGCCTCGGCGTCCATTTCGCCCAGCTCGTCGACCTGGTCGAGCGCGGCGAGTTCGACGCGGCGGAACATGGCGTTGCGGACGAGGACGCGGAAGGCACGCGCGTTGGTGGTGACCGGCTTGACCTCGTCGGCCTTCTCCTGGGCCTCCTCGGCCGTCATCTCCTCCGGGTTGGCGAGCTGCTCCCACTCGTCGAGCAGGCTGGAGTCGACCTGGCGCACCATCTCGCCGAGCCACTCGATCAGGTCCTGCAGATCGTCGGACTTGAGGTCGTCCGGGATGTTGTGGTCGAGCGTCTTGTAGGCGCCGGCGAGGTAGCGCAGCACGATGCCCTCGGTGCGGGCCAGTTCGTAGAAGGACACCAACTCCGTGAAGGACATCGCCCGTTCGTACATGTCGCGGATCACGGACTTCGGCGACAGCGGGTGGTCGCCGACCCAGGGATGGCTCTTGCGGTATGTGTCGTACGCGTGGAAGAGGAGCTCCTCCAGCGGCTTGGGGTAACTGATGTCCTGGAGGCGCTCCATGCGCTCCTCGTACTCGACGCCGTCCGCCTTCATCGCGGCGACGGCCTCGCCCTTCGCCTTGTTCAGCTGGGCGACGAGGATCTGCCGGGGGTCGTCCAGGGTGGACTCGACGACGGACACCATGTCCAGTGCGTAGGACGGCGACTCCGGGTCCAGCAGCTCGAACGCGGCCAGCGCGAAGGTCGACAGCGGCTGGTTGAGCGCGAAGTCCTGCTGGAGATCGACGGTGAGGCGGACGATGCGGCCCGTGGCGTCGGGCTCGTCGAGCTTCTCGACGATGCCGCCGTCCAGCAGCGAGCGGTAGATCGCGATCGCGCGCCGGATGTGCCGCAGTTGCTGCTTGCGCGGCTCGTGGTTGTCCTCCAGCAGGTGCCGCATCGCCTCGAAGGCGTTGCCGGGTCGGGCGATCACCGACAGCAGCATGGTGTGCGTCACTCGGAAGCGGGAGGTCAGCGGCTCCGGTTCGGAGGCGATGAGCTTCTCGAAGGTGTTCTCCGTCCAGGCGACGAAGCCTTCGGGTGCCTTCTTGCGGACGACCTTGCGGCGCTTCTTCGGGTCGTCTCCGGCCTTGGCGAGTGCCTTCTCGTTCTCGATGACGTGCTCGGGCGCCTGGGCCACGACGAAGCCCGCCGTGTCGAAGCCGGCTCGCCCGGCGCGGCCGGCGATCTGGTGGAACTCGCGGGCGCGCAGCGTGCGGACGCGGTTGCCGTCGTACTTGGTCAGCGCCGTGAACAGCACCGTGCGGATCGGAACATTGACGCCCACGCCGAGCGTGTCGGTGCCGCAGATGACCTTCAGCAGACCGGCCTGCGCAAGCTTCTCCACCAGGCGCCGGTACTTCGGCAGCATGCCGGCGTGATGCACGCCGATGCCGTGCCGTACGTAACGGGAGAGGTTGCGGCCGAACTTGGTGGTGAAGCGGAAGTTGCCGATCAGCTCGGCGATCTGGTCCTTCTCCTCGCGCGAACACATGTTGATGCTCATCAGCGCCTGTGCCCGCTCCACGGCCTGAGCCTGAGTGAAGTGCACGATGTAGACCGGTGCCTGCTTGGTCTCCAGCAGTTCGGTCAGGGTCTCGGTGAGCGGGGTGAACTTGTACTCGTAGGACAGCGGCACGGGGCGGGTGGCCGAGCGGACCACCGACGTCGGGCGGCCGGTGCGCCGGGTGAGGTCGTTCTCGAACATCGAGACGTCGCCGAGCGTGGCCGACATCAGGATGAACTGCGCCTGCGGCAGCTCCAGGATCGGGATCTGCCAGGCCCAGCCGCGGTCACCCTCCGCGTAGAAGTGGAACTCGTCCATGACGACCTGGCCGACGTCCGCGTCCTTGCCGTCGCGCAGCGCGATCGACGCGAGCACCTCGGCGGTACAGCAGATGACGGGGGCGTCGGCGTTGACGGACGCGTCACCGGTCAGCATGCCGACATTCTCGGTGCCGAAGATCTTGCACAGCTCGAAGAACTTCTCCGAGACCAGCGCCTTGATGGGAGCGGTGTAGAAGGTGACCTCGTCCCGGGCCAGCGCGGCGAAGTGCGCGCCAGCGGCGATCATGCTCTTTCCGGAGCCGGTGGGGGTCGACACGATCACGTTCGCCCCGGACACCACCTCGATCAGCGCCTCCTCCTGGTGGGGGTAGAGCGTGAGGCCGCGCTCCTCGGCCCACGACTCGAAGGCTTCGTAGAGGGCGTCGGGGTCGGCGTTCGGTGGCAGCTGATCGATGAGGGTCACCCACCCATCTTGCCTGCCCTCCTCCCTCACAGGGGAATCGGATGCGAGCACGAAGATCGCGAACGCTACGCTGTGTCGCCGACGACACGTCAGCGAACCCGGTCAACTGGACAGCGGCACACGAGGAATGGGGCGGGCAACGGCAATGATGGGACCAGCACACTCACTGTCGGGGGCTGCCGCCTGGCTCGGCGTCGGAGCGGCGGCCGCCGCTGCCGGGCACGGAATGCCCTGGCCGGTCCTCCTCGCAGGCGCGCTGATCTGCGCCGGAGCCGCCCTGGCCCCGGACCTCGATCACAAGGCGGCCACCATCTCGCGGGCCTTCGGACCGCTGTCGCGCTGGCTGTGCGAGATCGTCGACAAGCTGTCGTACGCCGTCTACAAGGCGACGAAGAAGCAGGGCGACCCGCGTCGCTCCGGTGGGCACCGCACGCTCACGCACACCTGGCTCTGGGCCGTCATGATCGGCGGTGGTGCCTCGGTCCTGGCGATCACCGGTGGCCGTTGGGCGGTGCTGGCGATCCTGTTCGCGCACATGGTGCTGGCCATCGAGGGCCTGCTGTGGCGCGCGACCCGGGGTTCCAGCGCCGATGTCCTGGTCTGGCTGCTGGCCGCGACCAGCGCGTGGATCCTCGCGGGCGTGCTGGACAAGCCGGGCAACGGCTCGGACTGGCTGTTCACGGCGCCGGGCCAGGAGTATCTGTGGCTGGGACTGCCGATCGTGCTGGGCGCGCTGGTGCACGACATCGGGGACGCGCTGACGGTGTCCGGCTGCCCGATCCTGTGGCCGATCCCGGTCGGCCGCAAGCGTTGGTACCCGCTCGGTCCGCCCAAGGCCATGCGGTTCCGTGCAGGCAGCTGGGTCGAGCTCAAGGTGCTGATGCCGGTGTTCATGGTGCTGGGCGGAGTGGGCTGCGCTGCGGCGCTCAACGTGATCTGAACGAGTGGCGGACTCCACGCCGGCGTGCCGGTGATGCGCACGCCGGTGGCCCGCCGACGGCGCGGGGCACCCGGGCGACGTCCGGGGGCTCCGGTCCGTTCCCCGGATCAGCCGCCCTGTCCAGCCCCGCGGCCGAAGCGCCGCTCGAAGGCCGCGACGCGGCCCTCGGTGTCCACTGTTCGGGCCTTGCCCGTGTAGAAGGGGTGGCTCTCCGAGGAGATCTCGACGTCCACGACCGGGTAGGTCCTGCCGTCGTCCCACTCGATGGTCAGGTCGCTGGTCGCCGTGGACCGGGTCAGGAAGGCGTAGCCCGCGGCGCGGTCGCGGAAGACGACCTCGTGGTAGTCGGGGTGCTTGTCCTGCTGCATACGAGCTCCTCGTGTGCGGGGCCTTGATGGCGGGTACCGGCAAGGGCCGACGGTGTTCGGCCGAAGGCGTGGGGACTGCGGCACAGGGGCTGCGGGGACCAGCCGTACCAGGACCGTCGGGGTCAGCCGGACAGGGCGTCCTCATCGACGATGTGCATGGCGGCCTCCTCGGCGGACGCCGCCGCGCCGTCGATGCCCACGTCCGTCGCGACGAGGGCGCTCTCCTCGTCCTCGTGGGCGCCTTCGTCGGGTGCCACGAGGCGGCCGGAGCGCAGGGCGCCGACCTCGTTGTCGAGGAGTTCCCCGTCGGTGCCGTCGGCGTCGCCGAGGCCGTCGCCGTCTGGGGCGGCGAGGTCGGGCTGCTCCTCGGCGAGCCGCTGGTCGAGGGTCTCGCCCTGGTGGCGCTCGGCGGCCGTGACACCGCTGTGCTCCACCGCCAACGGTCTGTCCGGAGGGGACCAGCCCCGGTCCAGGGGGTCGTCGACGCCGTCGTTCTCCAGGGTGTCCTCCGCGTCGAGCAGCCCTGTGTCCTCACGTTGATCGGATGCGTCGGGCTGGTAGACGTCGTCACCCCATCCGTCGGCGCTGTTCACGGGTACCTCCAGGTGATGGGGACGGGCCCGGACTCACCGCGGTCGGCGCCGGGCCGCCGTAGCGCGGGGCACAGGCCGCATACGGCGCGAACCGCGTGGTTCGCGGGTGCTCCCCGAACCGGTGCCGCTATCCAGCCTTCCACCCCTTTTCGCCCCGGCGCAACGGCACGGGTGCGCTCTGGTACGACAGCACGGGGCGGCGGCGAGTGCTCCGGCTCCCCAGGCCCGGATCCGGCCTCGGATCCACCCTCGGATAAGGCCCGTCGTGCCGGGTCAGGACGGCCGGGGGCACCGCTGCCCCCGGTCGGGTCCACCTTTGTCCGAGGCCAGGTCCGTCCCCTTCCCCGTCCCCGCCCCTGTGCCCTTCCCCGTCCCCGTCCCCGACCCCGTGCCCTTCCCCGTCCCCGGCCTGGCGCAGGGTGTATCAACGCCCCGATCGCCCACAGCAGGGTCTCCGGCCGTGCCGAGCCGCGCTCCGGGCCATGGCCGCCAAGGTGTTCCCGCCTTCGAGTGACCGTGCTGCCGACGTGGCCGGTCCTGTCCCCTCGTCCCGGCTCTCGTCCGGGCCCGCAGGCGGGCGGGCGGCGCCTGCCCCCGGCTCCCGGGGCCCGCAGCCGACCTGCCCTCGGCTCAGGTCGGCCGTGGCAAGACGCCACTGCCCACCGCGCGTGCGGTCATGGCCTGCGAGCGCCCCGGCCTTGGCCGACCGTGCCTCCGACGCGCCCGGCCGAGGCTCCCGGCGACCCCGGCCCACCGCGCCTTCGGCTCCGCTCACCCATGCCACGACCGCCACAGCGCCGCGTAGGCCCCGTCCGCCCGGACCAGCTCGTCGTGACTGCCCAGCTCGCTGATCCGGCCGTTGTCGACGACGGCGATGACGTCCGCGTCGTGGGCGGTGTGGAGGCGGTGGGCGATGGCGACCACGGTGCGGCCGTCGAGGACGCGGGCCAGGGATCGCTCCAGGTGACGGGCCGCGCGGGGGTCGAGGAGCGAGGTCGCCTCGTCCAGGACCAGGGTGTGCGGGTCGGCCAGGACCAGACGGGCCAGGGCGATCTGCTGGGCCTGCGCCGGGGTCAGGGCAAACCCGCCCGAGCCGACCTCGGTGTCCAGGCCGTCGTCGAGGGCACGGGCCCACGCGTCCGCGTCGACCGCGCCCAGCGCCGCCCACAGCTCGGCGTCGGTCGCGTCGGTGCGGGCCAGCAGCAGGTTGTCCCGCAGGGAGCCCACGAACACGTGGTGTTCCTGGTTGACCAGGGCCACATGCGAGCGGACCCGCTCGGCGGTCATCCGGGACAGTTCGGCGCCACCGAGGGTGATTCGGCCGTCCCGGGGCGCGTAGATGCCGGCGAGCAGCCGGCCCAGCGTGGACTTGCCCGCTCCCGAAGGGCCGACCAGCGCCAGCCGGGTGCCGGGGGCGACCTCCAGGGAGACCTTGCGCAGCACGTCGACGCCCTCCAGGTAGCCGAAGTGCACCCGGTCGGCGTGCACGTCGCGGCCGTCGGGCGCCAGCTGGCTGTCGCCGGCGTCGGGCTCGATGTCCCGGACCCCGACCAGCCGGGCCAGGGACACCTGGGCCACCTGGAGCTCGTCGTACCAGCGAAGGATGAGCCCGACGGGATCCACCAGCATCTGTGCGATCAGCGCACCCGTCGTCAGCTGGCCGACCCCGATCCAGCCGTTCAGGACGAACACCCCGCCGATCATCAGAACGGAGGCGAGCACGGTCACATGGGTGACGTTGATGACCGGGAAGAGCACCGACCGCAGCCACAGCGTGTAGCGCTCCCACGCCGTCCACTGCTTGATCCGCAGCTCCGAGAGCTCCACCCGGCGCGCGCCGAGGCGGTGGGCCTCGACGGTGCGCCCCGCGTCCACGGTCTCGGCGAGTGCGGCGGCCACGGCGGCGTATCCGGCGGCCTCCGAGCGGTAGGCGGCCGGGGCACGCTTGAAGTACCAGCGGCAGCCCGACACGAGCAGCGGCACGGCGAGCAGCACGGCGGCCGCGAGCGGCGGCGCCGTGATGATGAGGCCGCCCAGCAGCAGGGCCGCCCACACCACGCCGATCGCCAGCTGGGGCACGGCCTCGCGCATCGCGTTGGCCAGCCGGTCGATGTCCGTCGTGATCCGGGACAGCAGGTCGCCGGTGCCGGCCCGCTCCAGGACGCCGGGCGGCAGCCCGACCGACCGGATCAGGAAGTCCTCGCGCAGATCGGCCAGCATCCGCTCGCCGAGCATCGCGCCCCGCAGCCGCACCTGCCGTACGAACACCGCCTGGACGACCAGGGCGGTCACGAACAGGCCGACGGTGAGTTCCAGATGGAGCTCTCGCTCGCCGGCGCCGTCCGACACCCGTTCCACCAGTGCGCCCAGCAGCCAGGGCCCCGCCATCGAGGCCACCACGGCGAGCGTGTTGACGGCGATGAGCAGCAGGAAGGCACGGCGGTGCCGACGGAACAACTCGACCACGTAGGCGCGTACGGTCTCCGGGGCGCCGACGGGCAGGGTGTTCGCCGTCGTCGGGGCTGCCGGGTCGTACGCCGGTGGCGCGGCGCCGATCATGCTGACTCCTCGATCTCTTGCAGTTCCTTCAGTCCACGGTTGAGGGCGGACCCGGCGCCTTCGGCCACCGCATCGCTCTCGTGCAGCGCGGCGTCGAGGGCCGCCTCGTCATCGGTCTCCCGGGTCACCACGGCGCGGTACCGCGGTTCGTCGTGCACCAGTTCGCGATGCAGGCCGACCGCCGCGACCTCGCCCTCGTGGACGAGCACGACACGGTCGGCGCGGTCCAGGAGCAGGGGCGACGAGGTGAACACCACCGTCGTGCGTCCCTCCCGCAGATCCCGTACGCCCTCGGCGATCCGGGCCTCCGTGTGCGAGTCGACGGCTGAGGTCGGTTCGTCCAGGACGAGCACCTGCGGGTCCGTCGTCAGCGACCGGGCGAGCGCGAGGCGCTGGCGCTGGCCGCCGGAGAGGGACCGGCCGCGTTCGGTGATCCGGGCGTCCATCGGGTCCTCGGCGTCGAGCGACCCCTGGACCAGCGCGGCCAGGACGTCCTCGCACTGCGCCGCCGCCAGTGCCCGCTCGGCACCGACGTCGCCGGACCTGGGCACGTCGAACAGTTCGCGCAGGGTGCCGGAGAGCAGCACCGGGTCCTTGTCCTGCACGAGGACGGCCGTGCGGGCGCGGTCGAGCGGCAACTCGTCGAGCGGGACGCCGCCCAGGAGCACCGAGGCGCCCTCCTCCGAGGGGTGTCCGCCCAGCCGTTCGGCCAGCCGCCCCGCCGCGTCCGGGTCGCCGCACACCACGGCGGTGAGCAGGCCGGCGGGGGCGAGCAGCCCGGTCGCCGGGTCGTACAGATCGCCGGAGGGCACCTCGGACCCGTCGCGTGATCCGGCGGTGTCGGTGACCCGTTCCAGCGCCAGTACGCGCGCGGCCCGCCGGGCCGAGGGCCGGGAGAAGGAGTAGGCCATCGCGATCTCTTCGAAGTGCCTGAGCGGATAGGTGAGGATCATGATCGAGCTGTAGACGGTGACCAGTTCGCCGACGGTGACGCGGCCCTGGCGGGCCAGATGGACGCCGTGCCAGACCACCGCGATCAGCAGCAGCCCCGGCAGCAGTACCTGGATCGCCGAGATCAGGGCCCACATCCGGGCGCTGCGCACGGCCGCATGGCGTACCTCCTGGGAGGCGCGGCGGTAGCGGTCCAGGAAGAGCTCCTCGCCGCCGATACCGCGCAGGACGCGCAGCCCGGCGACCGTGTCGGAGGCCAGCTCGGTGGCGCGGCCCGCCTTCTCACGCTGGAAGTCGGCCCGCCGTGTCGCCCGGGGCAGCAGCGGCAGCACGGCGACCGCCAGCACGGGCAGGCCCACGGCGACGATCACACCCAGCGCCGGCTGGTAGACGACCAGGCCGACGCAGACCACCACCAGAGTGACGGCCGCGGCCGTGAAGCGTGACCAGGCCTCGACGAACCAGCCGATCTTCTCGACGTCACCCGTGGAGACGGCCACGACCTCGCCGGCCGCGACGCGCCGGGTCAGGGCCGAGCCCAGCTGCGCGGTCTTGCGGGCCAGCACCTGCTGGACGCGGGCGGCGGCGGTGATCCAGTTGGTGACGGCGGTGCGGTGCAGGAAGGTGTCACCGAGCGCGTTCCCGGCGCAGCACAGAACCAGGAGCCCGCCCGCGAGGGCGAGTCGTGTGCCGGAGCGGTCGACGACGGCCTGCACGGCGACGCCCACGCAGAACGGCAGCGCGGAGACGGACAGGAAGTGCAGCAGCCCCCAGGCCAGGGATTTGAGCTGTCCGCCCACCTGGTTCCTGAAGAGCCACCACAGGAATCGGGGACCCGAGCGCGCGTCCGGCACACCTGGATCGGGATACGGAAGGTCTTGAATCTGCATGACGTCCCAGTGGCTCGTGTCAGTGGGGGGATCAGGGAGGGAAACGGGGTGTGGGTGGGTGCCGATGCGCGGAGACGGGGCAGCGCACGGCGGCAGCAAACCGTGACAGGTTCGCGTCGCAGCGTGGCCGGGCGCAAACGGTTTTCCGCGCCGCCGTACAGATCCGGCTGCCGCTTTGGCGCGGTCGCTCCGGCCGCCGCCCCACGCGCGGTGCCACCATGGACCGATGTGGAACGGCGGAGCACGCGGAGTGCGGCGTGGGAGGTGCGCTAGGTGCGCGAGGTCGACCCCAGGGTCCCCCTGACGGTCTTGAGGACTTTGACGACTCTGAGGACTTTGAGAGCTCTGAGGTCCCTGACGGTTCTGGTGTCCTTGACGGCCCTCATGACTGTGACCGCGTGTGGTGGCGCGGAGCGCGGAGGCAGGGCGGACGTCGGCAAGGGCGCGCCCACGCGCCCGGCCGCCACGCTGGATCCGACGCGCATCCCGGGCGTCGGTGACCGATGGCAGCGGCACATCCCCGCCGACTCCCGCCAGGTCGTGGCGGTGTACGGCGACGGCAAGGACTCCGCGAAGTCCACGGTCGTGCTCTACGCCAAGCAGGGATCCACCTGGGACCGCGTCCGTAGCTGGCCCGCGCACAACGGCAAGAAGGGCTGGGCGACCGACCACCACGAGGGCGACGACCGAAGCCCCGTCGGTGTGTTCACGCTGAGCGACGCGGGCGGCGTACGGGAGAACCCCGGGACGAAGCTGCCCTACACACGGTCGGCCGCCTTCGCGGCGCCGCGCTGGTGGGCGAAGTCGTACTGGCACGACTTCGACTACGTCATCGCCATCGACTACAACCGCGTCAAGGGCACCCCGCCCAACGACCCCA
The DNA here is from genome assembly GCF_042800355.1 of Streptomyces sp. NPDC057623. Lineage (NCBI taxonomy): Bacteria > Bacillati > Actinomycetota > Actinomycetes > Kitasatosporales > Streptomycetaceae > Streptomyces > Streptomyces sp. NPDC057623. The sequence goes on along the minus strand of NZ_JBHVGZ010000007.1, from coordinate 3,581 downwards.
CTCGTCCCGAGGGCGAGGGCAAGGGCGGTGGCATCTGGCTGCACATGGACCACGGCAGTGGCACGTCGGCCTGCGTCAGTCTGTCCGAATCGGCCATGGAGTACCTGCTGCGCACACTCGATCCGGATCGGCATCCCGTGGTGGTCATGGGGGACAGGGCCGACCTGAAACGGTCGCGTTGACGCGGGAGGCCTCATTGCGGCCAAGGCCCGACTCCCCGTAGAACACGGGCCATGAAGAGACGGATCGTCATGTCCATGCTCGCAGGAGTGACCCTTCTGGCGAGTTCGCTGCTCGGGGCGACCCCTGCCCAATCGGCCGATGTGCCCGCCGAGTTCGGTACCGACTGGCACGACCCCATCACCGCCGCCCCGCCCGTCGCCAAGCCCTCCGGCAAGTCCTGCCAAGTCACGCTCGCCGAGGCGCAGTTCCGCGACTTCACGCCGTACAAGGGCGCGTACACACCGCCCGTCGGCTGTGGTGACGGCTGGAGCAAGGTCGTGCTGCGGATGGACGGCAAGGTCAAGGGGCGCCAGTACGACCGGCTCGGCTATCTGCACGTCGGTGGGGTCGAGATCTTCCGCACGTCGACGCCGGAGCCGTCACCCGACGGCATCGAGTGGTCCGTGGAGAAGGACGTCACGCGCTACAGCGACACCTTCCGCCGCGGCCAGGACGTCGAGATGCTCATCGGGAACGTCGTCGACGACACCTACACCGGCATCATCGACGTCAAGGTCACGCTGACGTTCTACGCCGCCCGGTCCGTGTCGGCTCCCGGCCACCCTGCCTCGACTCCCGGCCGTTCCACCGCGGCTCCCGACCGCGTCCTCACCCTCCAGGACGGCACACTCACCACCCCGCGCAACAGCGAACGCGTCGTCGCCGAGGTGTACGCCACCGGTTCCGGTGGTGGTTGCGAGGAGTTCTGGTACCTGTCGGCTCCGGACCCGGCGCCCTACTCCTGCAAGGCCGGCGGCGGTCCCTACCGTGAGGTGCAGATCAAGGTCGACGGCCGGCTCGCCGGAATCGCCGCACCGTTCCCGCACGTGTGGACGGGCGGCTGGTCCAACCCCTTCCTCTGGTACGTCACTCCGGGGCCGCGCGCCTTCGACGTCAAGCCGATCGAATACGACCTCACGCCGTTCGCCGGCCTCCTCAACGACGGCCGCCCGCACCGCGTCGAGGTCTCCGTCGTCGGCGTACCCGAGGGGCAGAGCGGCTGGAGCGCGCCCGTGAACGTCCTCGTCTGGCAGGACGCGCGGAGCGAGCACGTCACCGGGAAGCTCACGAGGCACCAGGTCGGGGACCTCGCCAACTCCTCCACCTACACGCCCGGTTCGGAGCACCGGGTGGACACCGAGGGTAGTCACCGGCTGACGGTCGCCGGATACCTCGACACCTCGCACGGCCGGGTGGCGACCACCGTCAGCCGGTCGCTCACGAACACCTCCGCGCACCGCTGGACGGACGGAGAGAACCAGGACACCCTCGACGCCGCCTGGACCGACGGCCAGTCGGTCACCGTCGACGGACGCGGACCGGCGCGCACGACCCGCACGCAGCGGACGTACACGATGGACGGCTCCGTCACGATCGACGCGGGCGACCGGCTGCGCACGGTGCTGACCCTCGGTGACCGTGCCACGGTCGCGGTGACCCAGGCCGGGCGACGGATCGCGTGGTCGCGGCTCGACGACACCGTCGAGGGCGACGCCGCATGGACGTTGAACGTGCCACGCGACCAGCGGCAGGCGGTCGGCACGACGAGTGAGCGCTACCGGCTGTACGGCTCGCGCGGCTGCTACGACCGGTCTCTCACCAGCGTCCAAGGGGTGCTCACCGAGGATCGCAGCGGCTGCTGAGGCCAGGTGTGTGCGATGCGTCACTCGCGGGGCGATTTACACGGATGCAACACAGGGGTCTTGTGCGGGAACAACATCACCTTCAAAGTGATCGGCACGGAATCCGCTTTCCGTATGGCAGAAGTCCCAGCCGTCCCTGGGGGCTTCCGCGTACCGCCGTCCCCAAGGAGTTCCCGTGCCGCCGTCCGAACCGTCCCTGCCGCGACGCGTCGCACGCACACTGCGTACCTCTCTCTTCGCGCAGGTCGCCTGCGCGCTCGTGCTCGGCATCGTCGTCGGGAAGCTGTGGCCCTCTTTCGCCGCGGATCTCCAGCCGCTCGGCGACGGCTTCATCCGGCTCATCAAGACGATCATCTCGCCGCTCGTGTTCTGTGTGGTCGTCGTCGGCATCGCCAAGGCCGGTGACCTGAAGGCGTTCGGCCGGATCGGGCTGAAGGCCCTGATCTGGTTCGAGGTCGCGAGTACGCTCGCGCTGGTCATCGGCCTGCTCGCCGCCAACGTGGTCCAGCCCGGCTCGGGCATGCACGTGGACCCGTCCACGCTCGACGCCTCGGCGGTCGACGCGAAGACGGGCGGCGGGCATCTGCCGTCGACGACGGAGTTCGCCCTGGAGGCGATTCCGACCTCTTTCATCGGCGCCTTCGCCGAGAACTCCCTGCTCCAGGTGCTCATCCTGGCCTGTCTGGTGGGTGCCGCGCTGCTGCACCTCGGCCACACCAAGGTGCCGCAGGTGCTGCCGGCCATCGAGCAGGCCCAGGAGATCATCTTCTCGATCGTCGGCTTCGTCATGCGGCTGGCCCCGATCGCCGTGTTCGGCGCGATGGCCGTCCTGATCGGCAACTACGGCCTCGGTGTCATCGAGACGTACGGCAAGCTGATCATCCTGTGCTACGCAGCCGCCGCACTCTTCATCGCGCTGCTGGCCGTCGCCCTGAAGGTGGTCACGGGGCTCAGCCTCTGGAAGTTCCTGCGCTACATTCGCGAGGAGATGCTGCTCGCGCTCGGCACCGCCTCCACCGAGTCGGTTCTGCCGCGTGTGATGCAGAAGTTGCGCAAGGCGGGCGCCCGCGACGACGCAGTGGGCCTGGTGCTGCCGACGGGCTACTCGTTCAACCTCGACGGCGCCTCGCTCTACCTGTCCATCGGCACGCTGTTCATCGCCCAGGCCGTCGGGGTGGACCTCAGCCTCAGCCAGCAGATCACCGTCGTCCTGGTGCTGATGCTGACCAGCAAGGGCATGGCGGGCATCCCCGGTTCGGCGTTCCTCGCCCTGTCCGCGACCGCCTCCTCGCTGGGCGCGATCCCGGCCGGAGCCGTAGCACTGCTGCTCGGCGTGGACCGCATCATGGACTCGATGCGGGTCGTCACCAACCTGCTCGGCAACTGCGTCGCCGTCTTCGCGGTCTCCCGCTGGGAAGGCGCCCTGGACAGGGAGCGGGCGAAGAAGGTCCTCGACGGCGAGATCGTGGTCCAACTGGATGACGACGAGCCGGAGGCGGAGCCGAGGAAGGGGAAGGCGGAGCTGAAGAAGCCCGAGGGGGCGGAGTCCGGGACGCCTGAGGCGGCGGAGTCCAGGGAGCCCGGGGCGGCGGAGTCCGAAGACCCTGCCACCGTACCGGTCCGGACGGGCAAGGAGACGGCCTCCGAGGCCGGTTGACGTTCACCGGCACCGGCACCGGCACCGGCCGCGGCCACCGCTCCAGCAGTACGGAGCGG